>JAUIMA010000050.1 GCA_030432675.1 Candidatus Hydrogenedentota bacterium
AACTACATTGTCACGGGGTCCCGGGTAGACCGTTGCGGCGTAGACGCCCTCCGCACTCCCCGTGTAAGCCGTCCCGCTGGCAACCACTTTCAGCCCGGGTATCTTTGCTGGTGCGCCATGCCACTCGAAGCCCACAAGTCCGGGGATTCCCTCGCCATTCTTCATGCCGGTGCCCTCAAAAATCCAGTGCTCCTCCGCGCTGCAGATCCAGTCGGCACCGCCCGAAACCGGGTAGACATCCCGTGCGCCCATCATGAGCGCCTGGTCGGGTCCCTGGTGGGGGTAGGCGCCGACGGCTGGATAACGCTTCACGAGTTCTTCATCGACCGGGCCGAAGTGGTCAATGCGCGTAATACCACGATGGGCACGCCCTGCGGCGTCGGGAAGGAGGTCAATCATGCCCCAGCAGGTATCGCCAGAAAAGAAGCCTGCGCTCATCCCGCCCTGTATCGCCGCCATGACATGGTCATACATGGGGCGGGTCCAATATTCGTCGTGCCCCACCGAGAGGAAACCCTTAACGCGCTGGAGCCCTGCACCATCGGCGTGGGTGTCGAGATTGGAGGTGTAGGTTACATCGTAACCCTGTTGTTCCAGCCAGTAGGCCATGGGAAATTCCCACAGCATGAATTCGCCGGACCCGATAGAGAGGGGAGTATCGACCACCTGGCAATACTTTCCATAGGGCCGGTTAAAGCTCGTCGCCGTGCCTGCGCCGAGATACCACTCGGAGTCACCGTCGTCATAGAGGGCGAACTGGTCGGGCCAGCGGTTATAGGCGTTCCAGGTGCTGTCACTGCACTGAAACATAAAGTCAGCCTGCCGGTTATCGCGAACGATGAAAATGACATAGCTCTGAATACCGTCCCGCTGTTCCGTGAGTTTGCCGAGATAGACCCCACTAATCCAGTCTTCCGGAATCTCAATAGACAGGCTTGTTGCCCACTGACAGTCCCGTATGCGCATGGTGCCCACATCGGGGTCGGGCTGGGTCCCCACCTCCACGGTTTCCCGTGGTCGTACGAGGCGGCCGCTTTTTCCACCATAGTAGCCCATGCGGAAGATTTCGATAGCAACCGGTGCCGGGGGATTGGCGGACACCATAATTTCAAGCTGCGCACCCGCAGGCAGGGAGGTCGCATTGCAGTAGCCCTCCACGCGGGGGCTGCGATAGCGGGTCTCTGGCGCAATATGGGTCTTGGTGAGCAACCAATCCGTCGTGCCTTCGCGGGCGTTCTCCTGCAGGATGGGGTTTGCGGCGGCCGAAGCCCCTTCCTCCACCGTGCTTGCCGTAGCGGCAACACCCCACATGCCCAAGCCCAGTGCCGCTCCTCTTAGCACGTCACGTCGCGCCAGTTGGCCAGGTGATGGTCCGGTGTCTTCTGTCGATGCTGCCACGATGCGATTCCTCTCCCCGTTGGGTTTGGACGCATCGTAGCCAATCGCATGGGTAGAATGGAAACCTGGGTCCATGGGGCGCATCGAACCGGGGTCGCCTGGCGGGAGTGCGGGTGCCTTGAGCCGAGTTGGGAGGGTGTTTCGCGTGTGAGGGTTCGGTGGCCTCGCTATGTCGTGGTCGTGGGGGCGTGGCTACCGTGCCATGGGTCCGGATGGAGTACAGTCACTCTGTCTCAAGGCACCCGAACGACGGCGAGCCGTGTGCGCGGTCTAAACTTCTCCCCGTATTCATCCCATGAACCAAAAAAAATCCCCACGCCGATCGCGTGGGGATGGGAACGTAATGACAGGAGGCTGCTTGCCTTACTCGGCCATGGCCGCTTCCATGGCTTCATCGGTAAGTTCCACGTTGTTGAAAACTTCCTGGACGTCTTCGTCGTCGTCGAGCATTTCCATAAGGGTCAGCATGGTTTTCAACTGCTTGATTTCCAACTCGACCGTAGTCTTGGGAACCATCGTCAGTTTGGCTTCCTTGGGGGAGATGTTCATGCCCTCCAAGGCGGTGGCCACATTGTGGAGTTCCGTGCTGTCGGTGGTAATGTCGTAGGTTTCCCCTTCCATATCCACATCTTCGGCACCGGCCTCGGTGGCCTTCTCGAAGATCGTGTCGTCATCGAGGCCTTCCTTCTCGACGACGATCAATCCCTTCTGCTCAAAGTTCCAACTCACGGCGTTGGTTTCCGCCATACTGCCGCCATACTTGCTCAGGAGGTGACGGATATTGGCCACGGTGCGGTTCTTATTGTCCGTCAGGGTGTCGATGATGAGGCCGGCACCCGCGGGGCCATAGCCCTCATAGCGCTGGGACTCGTAGGTGACGCCTTCGATTTCGCCCGTGCCTTTAGCGATGGCGCGTGCGATGTTGTCTTTGGGCATATTTTCGCCCTTGGCGGCGAGCAGCACCGTGCGGAGGCGGGGGTTCATATCGGGATCGCCACCACCCATGCGGGCCGCAACGGAAATTTCTTTGGCGAGCTTGGAGAAGATTTTGCCCCGCTTGGCATCAAGGGCACCCTTCTTACGTTTGATAGTGCTCCATTTAGAGTGACCGGACATGCACTGAGATCTCCATAAGACTTACGTGATTGGGGGAATGCGAAGGCGTCATTGTAACAAAGGAAAGCGAATCCGCGCAAAACGAAGGACGGGGGCGACTTACACGTTCCCCAACGAAAAAACGCGACACCCGAAGGTGTCGCGTTGCAGGCGTCTATGTGGGACGGTGTCTTACAGCTCGTTGCCGTCTTCCGCCGCTTCGATCAATTTCAGGGCTTCTACCGGGCTCACGGCTGACTGCAGTGCCGTGACCAGCTCGCGGTCTTCCAGCAAGTGCTGAATGCCGCGAATGGCCTGTACTTCGCCCTCAAAGTCCTTTTTAGGGACCAACAGCAAGACGACGATGCGGGCCAGCTTCCCATCGAGGGACCGAAAGGGGATACCTTTGGGGGCAATGCCGACGGCGCAGATGATGTCCTGGACTAGGTCGGTGGCGAGGTGGGGAACGGCGATGCCGCGCTCCATGCCGGAACCCAGGGACTCTTCGTCTTCGTAGAAGGCCTCCAGGATGACATCGCGCTGCTTCATGGGGAGTTCGTGGTGCTGGATCAGCAAGTCCACCAATTCACTCATGGCTTCGCGCTTCTTTTCGGCTTCCAGTTTGACCGTAATCAGCTCAGGACGCAGAATTTCGTGTGAGTGCATCATTGGGCCTGCTCCTTCGCTTCCTGTGCTGCACGGGCCTTTTCCTGGGCCTTACGCTTCTGCACGGCCTTCTTGCCCTTGATCTTTTTCAGACGGAAGGTATCTTCGCGCTCACGTTCATCCAGTACCGAGGCAATGGCACGCATCTGACCACGAAGGCGGGGGAGAAGGTACTCTTCCAGCGCGTTAATACGCCGGGAAACCTTCTTTACTTCCTCACCAACGATCTGGAGGTTCCGTTCCAAGGGTGCGCACACCATCAGCTGGGCCAACATGTGCTCGGAGCACTCAGAGGCTTCCTGGACGTGGGCGGAGGTGTCGAGTAGACCCATGCCGCGCTGGGAGGGGCTGCGCACGATACCTTTTTGGTCAATGCGACCCAAGACGAGGCCCCATACCTTTTCCGACTCGACGGAAAGATGGAGATCCCGGCGACCCGCTACGGCGGCCGACTTCAGCTCGGGCGTACCCCGAACGGCACGGGCCATCGCCATAACGTTACCCGCCAAGCGACCCTTATCGTGCAGATCGTCGCGCATCTCACTGAGTTCCCGGGCACGTTTCAGCAGTTCCTGCATGAGGGCGTCCCGTTTACCCTTCAAAAGGCCCACGCCATCCGAAGCCATTTTAATCTGGCCCTTCAGGAGGAGCATATTCATGCGCGTTGGCGCGAGGCTATCCATACTCATCGTTCAATGTCTCTTGTGAAGTTTGAGTGCCTGGCGGTTTCCCACCGACACTGCGCTTCGATTGCTCATCTCGCCTACCCCATACAGGTAGAAGAGCGGCCCGACGGAGTCACCACAGGGACTCCGTCAGGCAGCAGTAACGACGATACTAGGCGTTTTCAATGGTGGAAGTGGCTTCTTGTTCCACGACCTCATTTTCATCCGCTGGCTTATAGAATTCTTCAACCACTTCCCGCTTGATACGGGTCAGTTCGGACTTGGGCAGGTGACCCATGACCTTCCAACCGGTGGCGAAGGTGTCTTCGATGGGCTTACGGGTCATGCCCTGGCCAATCATTTCCGCTTCGAAGGCATTGGAGAAGCGGAGATATTTCTTGTCGAGCTCGGTGAGGGCGTCTTCACCCACGATGGCCATGAGCTTCTTGATACGCTGCCCTTCGGCATACGCGGCATAAAGCTGGTTGGCCCACTCCCGGTGCCAGGCTTCCGTCTTATTCTTGCCGATACCGTTGTTCATCAGACGGGAAAGGCAGGGAAGCAGGTCTACCGGCGGGAAGATACCCTGACGGTGAAGCGAACGACTCAACACGATCTGGCCCTCGGTGATATAACCGGTAAGGTCAGGAATCGGGTGGGTGATGTCATCGTCGGGCATGGTAAGCATGGGAATCTGCGTTACCGAGCCGCTGTTACCACGAATACGACCAGCGCGTTCGTAGATGGTCGACAAGTCGGTGTACATGTAACCGGGATAGCCACGGCGACCGGGGATTTCTTCACGGGCGGAGGAAATCTGGCGCAGGGCGTCGCAATAGTTGGTCAGGTCGGTCAACACCACCAGTACCTGATAGCCCTTTTCAAAGGCCAGGTATTCGGCGACCGTGAGGGCGCAACGGGGGGTGAAGAGACGTTCAATCGCGGGGTCATCGGCCTGGTTGATGAACGCTACTACCTGAGAACCCTTACCGCCTTCTTCGAAAGCCTTCAGGAAGTACTCGGTTTCACGGGCCGTAATACCCATGGCGGCAAACACCGTCACGAACGGGGCGTCGTCGCCCTTCGTGTCGGCGTTCTGCACGATCATGTTGGCGATTTCATTACCGGGAAGACCGGAACCCAGGAAGATAGGCAGCTTTTGACCACGCACGAGGGTGTTGAAACCATCGATGGTGGAGAGGCCCGTCTCAATGAAGTCATTGGGTGCGTCACGGGACACGGGGTTAATGGCCGAGCCGCCGATTTCCACTTCCTTCTCCGGGACAACCGGGGGAAGCCCGTCGATGGGGACACCCGTACCGTTGAAGCGACGACCGATGACGTCGGGCGTACAAGCGACCGTGGCCGCGTCCGCCTTAAGGGAGACCGAAGTACCCTTAATGTCGACGCCGCGCGTGCCCTGCAGAATCTGCAGCACCGCGTGGGTCTTCGTGGCTTCCAGGATCTGGCCCTCGCGCTGTTCACCGTTTTCCATGTGAACATTCAGGATAGCGCCCGTGGGGAAACGGTCGCCATTCTCCAGGAATACCAAGGGACCTGAAACATAGGTCATGTCCCAGTATTCTTTTTGGAGCTTTTCGTCAGTTGCATTCTCAGACATGGCTGTAATTCCCTGGGTTATTTGGCTTCGAGTGCGCCAAGGACCTGTTTGTAGTTTTCGATGCAGGCATCTTTCGTAGCCGTGAAGCCTTCATTGGGCTCTTCCTTGAGGCGCGAAATCTCTTCACGAATGGGGAGTTCCGTGATGCGCGTTAAGGGAACCTCGCGAGCGAGTACCTTCAGACATTCTTCATGATAGACGAGAATGGTCTCGAGGAGGCCGAAGCACTTCTCCAGTTCGCACGCCGCGTCATTGTCGGAGAAGGCACTCTGCTGGAGGAATACCTCACGAACCAAACGGGAAACCTCAAGAATGAGGCGTTCCTGATCCTGGAGGGCATCGGGTCCAACCAACTGAACGATGTCATTCAGCTCGTTCTCACGCTGGAGCAGCGTGGCGGCCTGCTGACGACGGGCGATCCAGCCGTTCGGCGCATTCTCTTCAAACCAGTCTTTCAGCCCTTCAAAGTAGAGGGTGAAGCTGGTGTTCCAGTTCACACTGGGATAGTGGCGGCGATAGGCCAGCCCGGAGTCGAGGGCCCAGAGCGCACCCGACACCCGCATGGAGGTCTGGGTAACGGGCTCGGAGAAGTCACCACCGGGAGGCGACACGGCGCCTACGGCCGTCAAAGAACCCTTACGGGGATTGTCGGTCGTGGCCTCGCTGCTGCAGCAGATAACGTTACCGCAACGTTCGTAGAAGGCGGCGATACGTTCAGAGAGATAGGTGGGGTAGCCTTCTTCACCGGGCATTTCTTCCAGACGGGAAGAAATTTCGCGGAGGGCTTCTGCCCAACGGGAAGTGGAGTCGGCCATGAGTGCCACGTCGTAACCCATGTCGCGGTAATATTCCGCCAGGGTCATTCCCGTGTACACCGACGCGTCACGTGCCGCAACCGGCATGTTCGACGTGTTTACCACCAGGATGGTCCGGTTCATGAGCGAGTCACCCGTGTTGGGGTCGACCAGTTCCGGGAATTCGGTCAGTACTTCGGCCATTTCGTTGCCGCGTTCACCGCAACCCACATAAACGATTACCTGGGCGTTGGAGTACTTGGACATGCTCTGTTCCACGACCGTCTTACCGGCGCCGAAGCCACCGGGAACGATGGCCGAGCCGCCTTTGGCGATGGGGAAGAGCATATCAAGGACGCGCTGGCGGGTGAGGAAGGGCTCAACCGGGGGCAGTACCTTGTGCATGGGCCGGTTTTGTTTTACCGGGGATTTGTGCATCATGCGCAGCTCGGTGCCGTCTTCCAGGGTCGCAATGACCTCTTCAACGGTGTATTCACCGGCACCCTTGACGCTCGCGATTTTTCCGGAAACGTGGGGGGGAACCATGACCTTGTGCTCGATGGCCTTGGTTTCCGGTACCGTACCCAGGATATCACCACCGACGACTTCCTGGCCGACGGTTGCAACAGGGGTGTAGGCCCACTTCTTTTTCCGGTCGAGGGCGACTGCCGTGATACCGCGGCCGATGAAATCGCCCGAGGACTCCTGCAGGGTGATCAGGGGGCGCTGGATTCCGTCAAAGGTGGCACCGAGGAGGCCCGGTCCCAATTCAACGGCCAGCGGTACGCCCGTAGCGACCACGTCTTCGCCAAGATACATGCCCTCGGTGCTTTCAAACACCTGGGCGTAAATCTTGTCGCCTTCAATACGAATCACTTCGCCCATCAGTCCCAATTTGCCGACGGTCAGGATCTCACCCATGGAGACCCCGAGCATGCCATCGGCCTCAATCATGGGCCCGGCGATTCGGACGAGCTTTCCGACGATCTGTTGTTCCGTCACCGCCATTTGTTTCTCCTACTATCGGTTGCCTGATGTTTGCACCATCCCGGTCGATTCACCCGAAGGGGTGCCATGCCAGCGATCATGCGTTTCACCATGTAATTTTGAGAAAACTATCTGGAATGCCCGGAAACGGGCAGTCCACGCTACAGTTCAGTAATTCAGCAATAAACCAAAAATCGTTAGTCAAGTCGAATTTCGAAGCCAACGGCCGGCTTAACAATGGCGTTAATATAGGCCAGCGTCCCTGCGTCCTCTTCTTCAAAGGAGGGGCAGAAAATAATCAGCGGAAGGCGGTTGTGACGCGCCAGGCGCCCCTGAAACCATTCCGAGAACTGGTACCGAAACTCTTCGTTTACGATGACCACTTCGGCGTCCGAGTCCATCAATTCCGAGAGGCGGTTTTCTACCGCTTCCACGTCATATACCTCTTCGACCGGCACGCCGGTGAGGCCTATCTGCAGGGCCGCCTGGCCATTGGCTAAAGCTATAACTTTGGAAGCCATGGTCATCCAATTCCTTGTTTATGTTTGGCCGCGTTGTGCCCCAAAGGGCAGCAACGCGACCGAGAAGTCATAGGGGCAGGTCAGACAGAGTACAACTCATCGCGTACACGGCCAGCGGGAAGATTTCCTGCCAGTCCACGGGCGATAAGGCGAAGGTTGACCACCTCGTTGTACTTCATCCAGACATAATCCATCATGACGCCCACACCGAATACATCGTTGCGCGCGCTCTGACGGACGTTCCACATCAGAATGCGTTCAAAAAAACGTTCCATGGGAGAGAAGCGCTTGGATTCCAACAACTGATAGAGTTCTTCCACCAATCGGGAATAGCGCGTCCGGTCGAGTTGCTCCATGGCCGCAGCGGGGTCCGAGGCATTCGCCATCTGACGCAGCAGGGCCTTGGGCAACGTGCCCTGGCTCAAAAACTGGTCTTCCAGGGGGCGATCCAGATCGCCACCTGATTGTATGTGTTGAAATACCGTCCGAAGATTGATTCGGTCGATTTCTGCCTGCAACTGGGAGTGGACCATCAGGCTGTCAGAATCGCCGGCTTCTTTCAGCCGGGCTGCATTCTCCACATAGTAGGCCTTGTCCAGTGCTTCTTCCAGCACGGAAAGGTCCTGCGTTTCCTGATAGGCCGGCAAGGCACCACGCAATGCGCGGCACAATCCCCGATTCCAGCCGATAAGACCCTGCACCAGGGATTCCATGGAGTCGGTTTCACTCAACTCCTTCAGAATCGGCGGTGTCAGGTTCGGGCCAGGCATCAGGGCCGTGCCCACGGAGGCCCCGTCGAGATTGTGGTGTTTCAACCGCAACAACGACTTCACCGCCATGAGATCCCACCGCCCGAGAAAGAGCTCCACCAATTCGCGGAACTCCCCTTGGGAACGGCTCAGCAGCGTCTGAAACGTGGCCACAAGATTACGTGATACGGCCTCTTCGACCGCGTCCGCACCCTCGTAGCGCGTCAGCGCTTCCGCCATCTCCGTCCGGTAAGACGAATCCAGCAGCGAATCAACCAGACGGCTGAGATCACCTTGATCCAGCAATTGGTCAATCGACTGCCGCTTCAGGAGATCGGCTTTCATGCCATGTACACGGGCGTTGAAGTGAACTACAAATGGATCCATATCGGCCATATTTTATCCTTCCCCGCCCGCAGTCGAATCGGGAAAGAGCCGATTCAGGGCATGTTTCCGCAACGCACCTTCCTGCAACCGAAAACGGGCCGAAAGGGTGTTGGTGTAACGGAACTTTCTGGCGCGATCCTGGACCGCTACCCCATCGGTGAGGCCCGGGAGGGCTTCCACCGGCAGGTCGCCGTGTCCATTGGATTCCAGCCACTGCTTACAGTGATCTACGTGTGCCTCGGGTGCCAATACCACGATGTCTGACGGGCTGTCGGCCATCAATTCGGCCAACAGCGCATTCAGGGTTTCGGGAAACGCGTCTGAGGCCGTGTGGGCCGCAAGCGCTTCTTCCACCATGGCCAACACTTCGTTGGTGATGGTGTCCTTCGTGGTCAGCGTTACCATGTGGGCTTCTGCTTCCACCCGCTCGCGGGAGCGCGCCGCCATGGCGTTGAGCTCTCCCTCGACGGCAGCAAGCGTGTCGGCCCGACGTTGCTCGGCCCGTTGCTGGGCATCTTGTTGGATCTGGGTCACTTCATCCCGCGCCGCCTGCAAGACATCGGCTTGCTGCGTTGCGATCTGCTGTGACATCAGGTCCAGAAGAGGGTTGTTTTCCATAGGTGATACTGCCGAGTAAACGGCATCCTCCTGGGGGGCCAAGTAAAAAAATAGAAGGCGCCGCGAGGGCGCCGCGAAACACAACTTAGATATTGCCCAGAATCAGGAAGCCAATAACGAAACCAAGAACAACGATGGTTTCGGGAAGGGCAACCAGGATGAGGACGTTGGTGAAAAGCTCAGGCTTTTCAGCCAGGGCACCGGTACCACCAGCACCGATCGAGGCCTGAGCCCGACCCGTTCCGAGGGCTGCACCGAGGAGTGCAAGGCCAGCGCCCAAGGCGATACCGGCAACGCGGATGCCTTCACCGATCGACGTAGCAGCTGCATCTCCAGCTCCTGCTACTTCTTCCGCAGCCATAGCCAACGGTGCGCAGACGCTCATCAGGACGAGGCCAGCAGCGGAAAGCATGAATGCTTTGCGGAGTGTAGACTTCTTTACCATACCATTTCCTTTCTGAAGGGTTTGTAACTTCTGCCTTGGGGTTCGTAGAACTTGGGCAAGAATTCAACAAAGTTAAGTCGCAACGAGTGGATCGTTGGACTGAAAACGCCAATTCCGATATTCAGAACGTGTACGCAAGCGGCCGCAGGAATGCCGATGACGAGGCCAATGGTGCCTCCACCGAGCATCTCGGGCATGTCGTTGGCAATCTCGGCGAAGGCAATAGACACCAGCCCCAGCGCCATGAGGCGACTGTAGGAGAAGATGTTTGCCGTGAGGCCGATGATTTCCATGATGCCCATAGGGGCCATGACGCCCATTCCGCGCCAGAGGTAATAAAGACCGACGCCGAACACGATGGCGGCCAGGCCCAGACCAACGGTTGCACCGAGGGGGAAGAAGCCGGCAGCCGACGCGAGGGCAATTGGCAGGGCGGCGAGGCCGAGCAACATGCCGAGTTTTTCTTCCGCGTGTTTTGCGTGGCCGTGGGCATAACCTTCCCGGACGCCCAGAATAAGGGAGAGGGGAATGTGTACCACACCAAAAAGAATGGAAAGGTAGAGTAATTGGTCGGTGTAGTGGACCCGGTGAAAGATAGAGTAATCTCCGACCAGGGTTTCGACCACATTACCGAAGATTTCCCAGTAAATAATACCGAAGACGATAGACGAGACACCCATCCACTGAAAGATGGTCATGCCGTCATGGAGAACCTGAATGTGGCCCCATTTCTTCTTCACCAGTGCACCAATGGCCACAATAATAAGGCCATAACCCGCATCACCCAATACGAATCCGTAGAAGACGATGAACGAGAGGGCGATCAGCCAGGTGGGATCGAAGCTGCCGTAGGTGGCCGGCTTCATGAGCTTCATGACCAACTCAAAGGGCTTCACAATGGGGTTGTTCTGGAGCAAGGTGGGAATGCGTTCGTGTTCCACGTCTTCGTGGGACATTTTGGCCACCACGGCCTTCTCGCCAAATTGGGCCTTACACTCGGACTCAAGGGCCCCGTATGATTCTGCGGGAACCCAACCCTGTACGACGCCGACCATTTCGCTTTGCGCGAAGGAGTCGACCACCTGCAACTGGGCCACGCGATTATTGACAAGCTGGCTCAGGGCCTCCATCGTGGCGCCTTCGCGCTCCGACAGGTTGTCCAGTTGGGACTGCACTTCATCCAAATCAGCCTGGAGGGCGGCGACCCGTGCGCCAATCTTACGCATGACTTCGTCGACCGACGTGCCGCGTGCGTCGCGGTCGGGGCTGGTCAGCACCGTGATGCCACGGCTTTCCAGGAAGGCCGTGAGGGCCTCCGCCTTGTCCGCCGGGTGGGTAATTACCATGACCTTGCGGTTGCGGTCCATCTTCTGGCTGAGGAAGGTGCAGCCGGAGCTGACTTCCGCCACGATGGCACGCTGGAGTTGTTCGAGGGTCGCCGCGTCGTAGCCATCAAGGATAATGGCCCGGGCTGTTTCGCCCAATACCGCGCCCTGGCCAATAAGGAGGGGGGTAATGGACTCCACGATGCGTCCGTAGTTTTGTACGACCGCCATGTTGTCCTGAATATTCAGCTTACGACGGTGAAGGGTGCGAAGGTCGCGGTGCCAGGCGCGGCATTGTTTGAGGCGCGCGCCGAAACCCGTCTCGCTGAGCTTCTTACCCGCAGCAACCACATCACTGCGGTTCGGGGACTGGCTCAAGAGCGGAAGGGACTCGCGAAGCAACTGGTCGAGTTGCTCCAACTGGGCCAGTTCGGCCTTCTCATCCTCTGGAAGGTGTACGCGGTGCAGAAAACCGGGGTGGTTTTCCAGTGCGAGTGACACTTCTTCCACATGCAAGGCACCAAACTGCTGGAGCAGCGGTACCATGGCGTGCAATTCGGAGCGTAGACAAACGATTTCTACTCGGTCCATTGGGGCGATCATAGAAAAACCTTTTTCTTAGTGGGTGCCCGGTATAATGCGGGCAACGATTTCGTCACGTACGGCAGAAGTCAAGCTGGCAGATGTGCTTCGTATCTGCTCCACTTTAGCGGCCGTTTCCTGCTGGATGGTGTTGCGTTCGGTATCCCGACGCTGGGCGGCTTCGCGCCGCAGGGTTGCCACTTCGGCATCCAGTTTGGAATTGGTGTCCTGCAGGAGTGCAGCACCTTCAGCGTGGGAGGCCTCGATCAACTGTCGGGCTTCTTCACGCGTGCTGTTCAGATCGTCCATCAGGCCACGCTCATGCGTCGCGACGGTCTCGAGTAGGGATTCTGAAGCCATAATCGGTCAGTAGCTCCGTAAGGGGGTAGAACGCATCAGGTTATTGTGGGATAGTGGGTTGGTATTGTTGTACCAAGCTAACGCACCAGGCGTACCCATTCTTCCCAGGTACGCTCCCACACAAACAGCCCTGATCATGCCAAAAGTGGGCGTGACCAGTCAAGCAGGGGAGGGTCTTTTTTCCATATTTCCAAAGCTTTCTTCCGTCCTTGAATCGGCGAGTGTGGGTTTGTGTTGGTATTGGGTTGTGCCGACGCCGCGTGAAAACCAGGTGGGCTGACGCGGGGGAAGTCCCGGGTGTGCCCCCGTGTTCCCTGCGGCATGAATCCGGATTGCGGGCCACTCCAATCGAAGAGGCGGAGCGATGGCGCGCGGCCTGAGCTTGTGGTAATCCGAATGGCAGGTTGTCTCGGTGTCCGATGGACGCGTGTGCAGAAATTCGTGCGGTGCACGAGGGGTGTGGCCCGGGCGCTTCCACCGCTGCCAGGAGTCACGGGGTGGGTGCCGTTACCTTTATATTATGTGGACTGTGGTTGTTTAGTGCGCTTAACTATTTTCTTGCCCTGTAAACCCCAAAAAGTTCCCGTACCGGCTTGATTCGCGGAACGCCAAAGGTGTATAAATACCGCAATTCCGCGCGGGTGGTGACCATACGGTGGGGATTCTTCGCGAGCGCGGATTGGTGGGAACAGCATTGCGTGTAGTGCCGGATTTCGGTTCGGCCTGACGAGGTAAAATCCGACTATTTTGGTCGGAGTGTAGCGAAACGTCGTTCTCCGGAGCAAAGGAGTTTATCCTGCCGGAGCTAGCCGAATGTGACGTAGCAGATTGCTTCAATGCAGCAACTCCAACACGAGCTTGGGGTACACCGACTTACGGGTAACTCACCCGCATACCAGCAAGCGATATTTGGACAAGAACCAACCACAAACCCCTGACATAGTCTACGTTGTCCCGGCAAATCATGCGTTGGACAGGCTGAGTCTTCCCATAGGTTGGTGGTAGAAAAGGAATTGATTCGTGGCTCAAGTGTTTCATCGCAGTGCCAACGTACTTGCCCGAGCCAGTATTATTGGCGGTGGCTTGGTGGCAGTGGCGATTGTGTCCATCGCGGCGGTTGTATATCGTTCGCCGGTGGTGACCCAGGTAGATATTGCCAAGGCGCAGCCCATTCCCTTCAGTCACCAGCGCCACGTGGGTGCCAACGGCATCGACTGCCGTTATTGCCACACTTCCGTGGAAAAGAGTGGCGTGGCCAATGTGCCCCCTACGGAAACGTGCATGACCTGTCACTCCCAGGTGCTCTCCGATGCGCCCATGCTCCAGCCGGTTCATGAGAGCTGGAAGACAGGGAAGCCCATCGAATGGACGCGGGTCTATGATTTGCCCGATTTCGTGTACTTCGATCACAGCATCCACGTCGCCAAGGGTATCGGTTGTACGACCTGCCACGGGGACATCCAGAATATGCCGCTGACGCGAAAAGCCACTACCCTCCACATGGCCTGGTGTCTTGAATGCCACCGCGCTCCGGAGAAGTTCATTCGTCCCAAGGACAAGGTCTTTGAGGTGGAATGGCCGCCTGCTCCCAATGCGTCGGAGCCCTTCGATCAGGCCGAGGAAGGCCCGAAGCTGGTTAAAGAATACAACGTGAATGTTGAGCAGCTTACTAACTGCTCCATTTGTCACCGTTAGTAATGGGAAACATTATGAGCCCCAAGGACTTACAGAATACTGCGACCAAGCAGGAGGTGCCAGCTTCCATGTCTTCCAGCCAGGAAAACGGCTATTGGCGCCACGCCAGCGAATTTAATGGTACGGTGTCCGTCGACGAAAACAAACACCAGGAATTTGACCTCGCCAATCCGGATACGCTGGACCATGCCGGGCGTCGGAATTTCATGAAGGTCATGGGCGCTTCCATGATGCTCGCCGGCCTCTCGAGTTGCGCGCGTCAGCCGGAAGAAAAAATCGTGCCCTACGTGAAGCCGCCGGAAGAGGCCGTTCCCGGTCGCTTTGGGTACTACGCGAGTGCGGTTTCCATGGCCGGTTACGGTCTTGGTGTGGTGGCGACGAGTTTTGAAGGTCGTCCCACGAAGATTGAAGGGCTTGCAGAGCATCCGGCATCCCTCGGTTCGACCGACAGCCATGCACAGGCCTCCATACTTGATCTCTATTCCCCCAATCGGTTGGAGAGCATTTCTCACGCCGGTACGATGGGCACGTGGAATCAATTTGTCGCCGATATTGCCCGCGTCATGGGTGATATTGACGCTGCCGCAGGTGCCGGTCTTACGATTCTTACCGAGACGGTGACTTCGCCCACGATTCAGTGGCAGATGGCTCGCCTGCTGCAGCAATTCCCCGAAATGAAGTGGCGTGAACACGATCCCATGGGTCGGAACAATGCCCGTATGGGTGCCCTTCAGGCCTTCGGCGAATACACCGAAACGAAAATTGATTTCACCAAGGCAAAGACGATTCTTTCCCTGGATGCCAACTTCCTCAATGAGGGACCGGCCCACGTGCGCTATGCCCGTGACTTCGCGGTGACCCGCAGTGCGTCGGCCACGGCAGACGCGGCGGACTACGAAGCGCGTGAGCACTTTGCCCATGATGAAATGAGCCGACTTTATGTGGCCGAATGTACGCCGACCCTCACCGGTGCGGCGGCAGACCACCTTCAGATTCTGCGCTTCCCCTTGGTAGAGACGTTGGCCCGTGAAGTGGCTTCCCGTCTTGGGGTGGCTGGTGTGTCGGCCAACGCGGATAACGTATCCCATCTTGATGCGGCTTGGCTGGATGCCTTGGTAGATGACCTCAGTCACAGCAAAGGCCACGCGGTTGTGGTGGCCGGTGATGCCCAGCCTCCGGTTGTTCATGCCCTAGCGCACGCTATTAACGCGGCGCTCGGCGCTGTCGAGTCCGGGCTTGTGGCCTACATCGATTCCCCGGAAGCGGACCCGACCGACCAGGATGCATCCCTCGGTAAGTTGGTGGATGATCTTAATAATGACCAGGTAAAGCTGTTGATTGTGCTGGGTGGCAACCCGGTCTACAATACGCCCGGTGATGTGGATGTTGCAGCTGCCATGGGCAAGGCGGGCCTCCGGGTTCACCTGGCCAGCGAGCAGAATGAAACCTCAGAACTTTGCCACTGGGTAATTCCCGAGTCTCACGCGCTTGAAAGCTGGGGCGACATTCGGGCCTACGACGGTACCCACTCCATCGTGCAGCCCCTGATTCGTCCTCTTTATAAGAGTAAGACGGCCAGTCAGATTCTTGCGGTGCTGCTGGACGAAGGTTCCGCCGTCAGTGATTATGATGTGGTGCGGGCCAGTTTTGCCGCTAAGAATGGCGTGCTTGCCGAAGAGAAATGGCGCAAGGCCCTGAGCGTCGGCATTGTGGAAGGTTCGGCCTTCCCCGCCAAGTCGGTCACGGCCCGCGGCAGCTTTTCCGAAGAAGCGCCCCTTTCATCGGACGAGGGTCTGGAGCTTCACTTCCGACTTGATCCGACCATCGGTGACGGGCGCTATGCCAGTAACGGCTGGCTGCAGGAGCTGCCCAAGCCCCTTACCCGCCTCACGTGGGACAATGCCCTGCACATCCACCCCTCCACCGCTACGGAGCGTGAGCTGGAGCAGGAAGACGTCGTTATCATCAAGGTGGGTGAGCGCGAAGTGCGTGCCGCCGTCATGTTGATGTTTGGTCATCCCAAAGGGGCGGCCACGTTGCACCTCGGCTACGGTCGTCAGGTGGCCGGTTATATCGGCAAAGACCGTGGGTTTAATGCCTACACGCTTCAGGGCTCCGGTTCCCGCCACTACATCGGTACCGGGGTTACCCTGGCGAAGACGGGGCGCACGTACATGCTGGCCCGTACCGAAGAGCACAACAATATCGAAAAGAGTCTTCAGGAGCAGGCCCGTAAGGCCGAAGATCGCCACCTGATTCGTGCGAACACCCTGGAAAATTACAAGGCCCATCCTGATTTTGCCAAGCACATGGGTCACCATGCGCCGGAGCGCGAGAATACGCTCTGCGATCCGGATGAAAAAGACTATGCCGGCCTTTCCTGGGGGATGACGATTGACCTCAACCGCTGTAATGGTTGTGGTGTCTGCACCGTGGCCTGTCAGGCCGAAAACAACATTCCCATCGTGGGTAAAGAAGAGGTCCAAAAAGGCCGCGAAATGCACTGGATTCGTGTCGACCGCTATTACAAAGGCGACATGTACAACGACACGGTTGAGGCCGCGCACCAGCCTATTCCCTGCATGCAGTGTGAAAATGCCCCCTGCGAACCGGTTTGCCCGGTGGGTGGCACCATGCACAGTGAAGAAGGCCTCAACGATATGATTTACAATCGTTGTGTGGGGACCCGTTATTGTGCGAACAACTGCCCCTACAAGGTCCGTCGTTTCAACTTCTTCCACTATCAGATTCGCGAAGAGCAGGATGCGCCTCAGTTGAAGATGATGCGCAATCCCAATGTGACCGTCCGCAGCCGCGGTGTCATGGAAAAATGCACCTACTGTGTGCAGCGCATCAACCGCGCTCGCATCGACGCCAAGGTCGCCGCTTCCAAGACCGGTGGCGAGACGATCGTGCCCGACGGCACGCTTGTTACCGCCTGTCAGGCGGCGTGTCCTTCGCAGGCCATCGACTTTGGCAACATCAACGACCCCAACAGCCGCGTGTCGTTGCGTAAACAGAATCCCCGCGATTACGGCCTGCTGGCCGATATCGGCACCCGTCCCCGTACGACTTACCTGGCGAAGTTGCAGAACCCGTCTCCCGCGTTGGCAGGAACGGATGCGCACGCCGAAGCACATTCGGAGCACTAATCTGAGTTATGAGCGCTGAAGCAAAAAATATCCCGCCCGCCCTTCAGGTGGTTGCCCCTCTGGTCGAGCCCGGACACAATCATGAGTCCATCTCGCGGGCCGTCTCCGATGTGATCCTGGAAAAACCCATGCCCAAGCCTTGGTTTGGCACCTTGGGTCTTGGATTCATGTTGCTTGGTATTCTCGGTGCCAGCACGGCCTATTTGTTCTGGGAAGGTCTTGGCCTCTGGGGTATCAACAACCCGGTTGGTTGGGGTTTCGCCATTGTAAATCTGGTCTGGTGGATTGGTATCGGCCACGCCGGTACGCTTATTTCCGCCATTCTCCTGCTCTTCAATCAAGATTGGCGGACGGCCATTAACCGCTTTGCCGAGGCCATGACCCTCGTGGCGGTAATGTGCGCGGGTATTTTCCCCCTGCTGCACGTCGGTCGCCCCTGGGCAATTTTCTTTATCTTCCCCTTGCCGAACACCATGGCGCTGTGGCCTCAGTTTCGTAGCCCGCTCCTTTGGGACGTGTTCGCTATCTCGACCTACTTCACCGTGTCCCTGCTTTTCTGGTTCACGGGCCTGATTCCTGATTTGGCGACCCTCCGGGATCGCAGCAAAAAGGGTATCGGACGGATGATTTACGGCGTGCTGGCCCTCGGTTGGCGGGGCTCTGCCCGTCACTGGTACCGCTATGAAATGGCCTACCTCCTTCTGGGCGGTATGTCGGCGCCCCTCGTGGTCTCGGTGCACACCATCGTTTCCTTCGACTTCGCCGTATCGGTTATCCCCGGCTGGCACACGACCATTTTCCCGCCCTACTTCGTAGCGGGTGCTATCTACTCCGGTTTTGCCATGGTGTTGACCATCATGATTCCGGTGCGGATTTGGTTTGGTATGACGGACTTCATTACGACCCGTCACCTCGACAACATGGCCAAGGTCATGTTGGCGACCGGCCTGGTGGTGTTTTACGGTTACTGCTGTGAAGCCTTCTACGCCTGGTACAGCGGCAGCGACTATGAACGTTTCATGATGATGAACCGCATGACCGGCCCCTATGGCTGGGCCTATGCCTGCCTTCTGCTCTGTAACGCGGTTTCGCCCCAGTTCCTCTGGTTCAAGTGGGTGCGGACCAATCCGGTGCCTCTCTTTATCCTGACCATTATTGTGAATATTGGTATGTGGCTTGAGCGCTATGTGATTGTGGTGACCTCGCTGACGCGCGATTACCTCCCGTCTGCCTGGGGTGAGTATGCCGGTACTATCTTTGACTGGGCCGCCTATGTAGGTTCGATTGGACTCTTCCTCTTCATGATGAGTCTCTTCGTACGCTTCCTGCCCATGATTACGATTTTCGAGTTGCGCCTCCAGCAGCATCAGATTGATAACGGTGAGATTCGCTAGGGACCCCGGTCTCCGGTGAAACCTTAACCTGAGGAATAGTGAAGAAAATGTCAGCACACGGACATGAAGACGACACGCCGAAAGTGTACGGGCTCATCGCCGAATTCGACGAAGCCGATACCCTGCTGAAGGCGACCACCAAGGCCCATGAAGCGGGCTACCGCACCATGGATGCCTATTCGCCCTTTCCTATCCACGGCCTGGCCGAAGCGATGGGCGTTCGGAAGACCTATGTCTCTCTGGTAACGCTTATTGGTGGTCTGACTGGTACGGCAACGGGATTCGGTATGCAGTGGTTTGCTTCGGTGAAGCATTACCCCTACAGCATCGGTGGCAAGCCGCTTAACAGCTGGCCGGCCTTCATGCCCATCACCTTCGAGTTGACGATTCTCTTCGCGGCCTTCTCGGCATTAGGCAGTATGTTGCTGTTCAACGGTCTGCCCCGGCCGCACCATCCGATTTTCAATGCCAAGCGGTTTGAGCGCGCTTCCAGCGACGGCTTCTTCCTCTGCATTGAAGAGACCGATGCACAATATGATACCGATCAGACCAAGGCATTCCTCGAAGGCCTGGGCCCTGTGGAAGTCTCTGAAGTACTGGAATAAGAAAACCGGAACCGCGCCCGCCACAGTTTAACGGCGGCGGACAAAACAAGTTGGATCTGATGAATAAATCCAAGAACATCATAGCGGCCCGCTACTGGGAAGCCAACAAGGCATTGCTTGCGTTGGTAACGGTATACAGTTTTGTATTGCTCGGCTGCCACCCCGACATGTGGAATCAGGCCCGCTACGAGGCCCTGGAGAAGAATACCTTCTTCGCCGACGGCGCAGCGGACCGTCTCCCTGTAGAAAACACGATTGCCTACGACGGTGCGCGACGTACCTGGGTGGACCCCGTGTTTGAAACCCTCAGCGG
>JAUIMA010000619.1 GCA_030432675.1 Candidatus Hydrogenedentota bacterium
GGCCATCTACGTTACCCTGCCCTACCGCGTCAAGAATATCGAAATTGAGGGTACAGCGGCCGCGCCGCCCGGGGATCGCTACCCCGTCACCATCCGACTGGATACGGGAGATACAACGCCCACGACGCATCTGATTAGTCTGCAGGTTCTCGGTGCAGACGACAAGGAGCTTCTTCACTACCGCCAGTTAGTTACCATGACGGACGGCGAAGCGACTACCTTCGTGCCATTGGCAGAAAACGAAGGGCCGGTGCGGCTGACCCTCGTCGCAACCGATCTGCTTACCGGCACTCGGACCGAATACTACGTCACCGTCGCCTGAGCCCCGAAAATAAGGGCTGCAAACCCCGCAATTACCGTATAGACAAATCGTAAGACAGGGTCTATAATGGTCTTGTAGTACCAGAGGATATCGTATCGATTTTACCTCATCACTACATTGACGGGGGTATACAGTGTTGCGATAGCCGATTCAGCTTTGTGTCGATTCCAGTCAATTCAGGAAATGGAATGGAGCCTATGGCGGCAACGGGTATAGAAGGAATGATCGAATCCATCTCTGAGGCGGTTGTCTTGCTCGAGCCAGACGATCTGAATGGACTGGCCGATTTGCACAGCCAATTGCAGACGCTGGACGAATGGGCGGACGCAGAAGGCCACAGCCGCACGGCCAAAGCCACCACAGCACTCTGTGAAATCGTTGAACAGATTATTCTGCAAGACTATCCCGACCCCCCCGCTGGCATCGCCCTCCTCACCGATGCCATAGGGAGCATTCAGCAATTGACGCGGAATCAATCCACCGATGGCCATCTTGATTTCCCAGCGACGCTGGGCATACCGCCAAACGGAAATGGGGCGCCCCCGCCGGTCACCCCTTCTTCAGATGCGCCTCAGTCCCCCGAACCGACACACACCTTTACGGTGCAACTTCCGGCGTATGTAGATAAAAGCATTTTTTCCGATTTCCTGACCCGACAGGTGGGCGTGTTGGAAGAAGTCGAGTCCGCCATTCTCGAAATCGAGAAGGGCGACTGCACGGCCCCACTGGGGGCACTCAACCGGCATCTCCATACCCTGAAGGGTGAGGCTGCCATGCTGGGCCTCGAAGACATTGAGCACTTGTGTCATGTCGCGGAAGACGTGTTGGAACTTGAACATCCGCCGCTCATCGCCGATCGCCTCCTGGCGCTCACCGATTGGCTGCGCGTGGCCTTTGAGGCCTACGCAGGTAAAGGCAACATAACAGAGACTTCCTCCCACGTCGAATCCATGTTGCGAGGACATCTCCCGGTGGAACCCGCGACCGGGACTCCAGCACAGGATAGCGCGCCGTTCCCTGAAGACTCGGCCACGTTTTCGCCCGGTCCGCTGACCGGAGATCCGGAACTGATTGCGGACTTCGTCGTCGAAGCCATGGAGCATTTGGAAACGTCTGACATTCAGGTACTCAAACTGGAAACCGAGCCCAAGAACCTTGATGCCATCAACGCCATATTCCGTGCCTTCCACACCATAAAGGGGGTCTGTGGTTTCATCGCGCTGGATGAATTGGGTGCCTTGGCCCACGAAGCCGAAAACCTCCTGGACCTGGCCCGCAAGGATGTCCTTCTGCTGGAAGGCCCTTGCCTGGATTGTGTCTTTGACGCCATTGATATGCTCAAACGTCTCGTCACCAATGTACGGGATGCTCTGGAGCGAAACGTTGATTTGAAGACCGAGCCCGAACTGCCCGCCCTGATTACACGACTCCAGCAACGGGCTGCGGGAGAGGCACCCGGCGATGTGCCAGACACTGCGTCAGATGATGACCTGGTCGCAAGCAATCTGGGAGAAATTCTCGTTCAAATGGGCAGTACCACCGCCGATGACATCGAACGGGCTCTCGACACCCAAGTTGCCTCGGAAGGCCTTCCGAAGAAGCTCGGACAAGTGCTGCAGGAAAACGCGCTTACGAGCAGCGTCCAAATCAATGACGCGCTCCGCCGGCAACAAACCGGAGAACCTGGTGAGAAACTGGGAAAAATTCTCGTTGAAATGGGCTCCGTGACCGAGGCGGATGTGAAGCAGTCCTTGCGGAAGCAGGAGGAAACGACGAGCCGCCCTAAGTTGGGTGAAGTCCTGGTCGCCAGCGGCACTGTTTCGGCACGTGAAGTATCTCAGGCATTGCGCATACAAAAACAGCAGAACGCGCCGAAGACTGTTGAAGCGGGGAGCGATGGACCGTCTGACGCAGGAGGAGTCGCCATTCGGGAGACGGTCAAGGTCGATGCCCACCGCCTCGATCAACTGGTCGATATGATCGGTGAGCTGGTCATCGCCGAATCGATGGTCTGTCAGTCCCGCGAGTTGGCCGACAATCTCTCTACCGATCTCACCCGTCACGTAAGCCAGTTGGACAAAATCACCCGCGAACTTCAAGAGATGGCCATGGGTCTGCGCATGGTTCCCGTGCGGGCGACCTTTCAAAAGATGGCCCGACTCGTTCGCGATCTGGCCCGAAAGACGGGAAAAGAAGTTTTGTTCAATATGCGGGGTGAGGATACAGAACTCGACAAGACCGTGGTTGATCGCATCAGCGACCCCCTCGTCCACATGGTCCGCAACTCCGTCGATCACGGACTCGAAAAAGACTCCGAGATGCGGCGCGCCGCAGGAAAACCTGCGGCAGGCACGGTCACACTCCGGGCCTATCACAGCGGTGGAAACATCCAAATCGAGATCTCGGACGACGGGCAAGGACTGAACCGGGCCGCAATCTTGAACAAGGCGCAAGAACGGGGACTCATTCAGGATTCCGGTGATGGCATGACGGACAAGGAAGTCTGGCAATTAATTTTTGAGCCCGGCTTTTCCACGGCAGCGACCCTGACGGAAGTTTCCGGGCGCGGAGTCGGGATGGATGTGGTTAAGAGAAATATCGAGGCCCTGCGGGGTGAAATCGACATTCATTCCGAGGCAGGCGTGGGCTCGCGATTCACCATTCAATTGCCTCTGACTCTCGCAATCATCGACGGTATGGTCGTTCGAGTCGGTGTAGAGCGATATATCATTCCGACCCTCTCTATCATCGTGTCCGTTCGCCCGGCCCCGGTTGATCTCCATTCTGTCGTCGGTGCTATCGAGACCATGAAGCTCCAGGGCGAAATCATCCCCCTGCTCCGCCTCCACGCCCTCTTTGATCTTTCCGGTGCCACTGAAGACCCGACTGAGGGCACTGTGGTCGTGCTCGAGAATAGCGGGCGTCGCGTTGGCCTCTTGATCGACGAAATTCTGGGCCAGCAGCAGATTGTAATAAAGTCTATCGGAGAGACACTCAAAGGAACCCCGGGCATCGCCGGAGGCGCAATAATGCCCGATGGGCAAGTAGGTCTCATCCTGGATATTCCCGGCGTTGTGCGGCTTGCCACCGAAACCAGCCTTTGTTGACCTAACCATTGGAGGAGCGGTACGTGAGTGAAACCCTGGACCTGAACCAAAGCAGCACGA
>JAUIMA010000620.1 GCA_030432675.1 Candidatus Hydrogenedentota bacterium
ATGCTTCGGAAGGCGGCGATGAAGCCGACATCGCGGTCCAGGAAGCGGTCGCAGTAGCCGAAGCCAACGCACCGGAACTCGCGGATGAAGTCAAGAAAGCCGTTGCGGAGGGCGAGGCGGGCCTCGATAAGGCAGCGGAACAGGTCGAACAGGACCTGGCGGCCGATCAGGAAGTGAAAATGGCCAACCTGGAGGAGCTGAAGGCCCTCCGGACCCAGCGTGCCGCGCTGGTCGAACGGCTGCAGTTGGTGCTGGTGGAACTGAAGAAAAAAGGGGGGGCTGCGGACGAGGCGGAGTACTATATCAAGGCCGTCTCAAACTTAAACGTTGATATTTCCGATCAGGAAGCTACCCAGGCTGCAATCCTTGGCTGGCTCACCTCGGAAGAGGGCGGGCTGCGCATCGCGTGGAACCTGATTAAATTCGTATTGATTCTTATTGCGGCCTGGATAATTTCCCGTATCGCAGGTGGCGTTGTGGACCGCACACTGCGGGTGAATAAAAAACTCAGCAGATTGATGCGCGCCTTCTTGTCTACGACCGTCCGTCGCATTGTGTTGGGGGTGGGTATCATCTTCGCCCTCTCCGCGCTTGAAATCGATACGGCCCCTCTTCTTGCCATGATCGGTGCGGCGGGTTTTGTCGTCGCCTTCGCCCTGCAGGGTACATTGAGTAATTTTGCGAGCGGTATCATGATTCTCTACTTCAAGCCATTTGACGTGGGGGATTGGGTCGAAGTGGCAGGCGTTTCAGGGAGCGTAGCCTCTCTCAATCTCGTATCCACCACGATCAATACAGGAGACAACAAGAAAATTATTGTTCCCAACAACGCAATCTGGGGCGACGTGATTACTAATGCAACCGGCACGGAGCAGCGCCGGGTGGACATGGTTTTCGGTATCGGCTATGGGGATGATATGGCGAAGGCCCAGGAGATTCTGGAGAAAGTGATTTCGGAGCATCCTGCGGTTCTGGATGACCCGGCTCCTAATATTCGCGTTCATGAATTGGCCGACTCGTCGGTGAACTTTATTGTGCGCCCCTGGGTGAAAACTGATGACTATTGGTCCACCTATTGGGATGTGACACGGAAGGTGAAGGAAGAGTTTGATGCCGCAGGCGTATCTATACCCTTCCCGCAAAGCGACCTGCACATCTACCACGAGACTCCCTTGCGCCGGGAACAATCGGAATCCGAGTCTTCCTGAACTCCTTAATCCATCGTATTCTCGCGGGGCGAGTTCCCACGTAGTGCGTAAACGAAAGGGCTCGCCCCATGAAATATTTCAGTCTATGGATTACCATGCTTCTTCTTGGGAGTGTCGTCACCACCGTGCGCGCCGCTGAAGCCGTGACTCCGGAGGCGGGGGTACTACTCACGTTTGATGACGCCCACATATCGGAATGGGTGGCCGCCTTGCCACTCCTCCAAAAGTACGGCGCCCATGCGACCTTCTTCGTGACCCGTTTCGACACGCTTAGCGCCGAACGTCGTGCGGGGCTGAAGACGATTGAGGCGGCAGGTCACGAGATCGGGTGTCACGGCCTTCGCCATATCAAGGCAGCGGTGCATACGGAGTCGAAGGGGGTAGAAGATTATCTTGCGGTCGAGATTACCCCCGCTCTCGCTGCAATGGCCGAGGCCGAATTCACGCCCACGTCGTTTGCTTATCCCAGTAGCAACAATAACGACGTAACCGATGCTGCCCTTCTCAAGTCCTTTCGTCACCTGCGCACGGGTACCGGCGTCAAAGAGGGACACCGGCTTGCCCAGATGGATGTGCTCTTTACGCCCGTGGCACAGGTCGCCGATCGGGGGCTCCTGGTAGGCAAGGGCATTGACCGCATCGGCTATCCCGGCAAGGAGGACCAGCTCGTACAGCTCTTCGAGGCGATGGAACGGGCCGCCGCGAAGGGAGAAATTCTTACGCTTTACGCACATGGCATCGCCGAAACAGGAAAACACCACCACATCAAGCCGGAGACCCTGGAAAAAGTGCTCGCCCACGGCAAGAAACTCGGACTCCGCTTCTATCGCTTTGACGACATGCCCTGACAGCGTTATTCAATGCTCTGGGGGAATGGTCCATGCGGCTTGCGTAACCCAAGCGAGAATTCTTCCTGCCGGCAGCTACATTGACGTCTCTTGAGAACCCTGCTACTATGCAACGGGAACACAGACCGCCTCAGGTGGTCATCGATGCTTCATGGTGTGTGCGAGAGAACGTACCTGGGGTGTGGCCTTTCGGGGCCGGAGAGAGCGTATGATGACAGGTGAATCGCGCATTCAGGTGCGCCATTCCTTATGGAAATCCGTTTCTACGCCGGAATCAGACGTCGAAGTACTCCGACTTCGTTATGAGTTGGTGGATGCGGCGGTACGTCTGTTCATCGAGAAGGGCTACCATGAGACCACCACCCGCGATATCGCCGAGGCAGCCGGGTGGACGGTGTGCACGCTCTATGATTTTGTCAAATCCAAGAGCGATATACTGTCGCTGATTTGTTGGGCGATACATGAAGAAGTTGCCGCGCTGCTGAGTGAAGGGGCAAGGGTGGGCGAGACCCGGCGCGATTTCTTGAGGCGGGCTGTGGGGACTTACTTCCAGTATTGTGACTCCCGGCAAGATGCCATTGTGCTTTTCTATCAGGAAACAACTTGCCTTTCGCCGGAGGCCCGTGCGCTCGTCATGGAAAACGAAGAGCGGGTGACCGCCAACTTTGAGTCCTACATCCGCGAGGGCATCACGGAAGGGTTGTTTCGGAAGACTTCGGAGAAAGGCATCCAACTCCTCGCCCACAATATTACGATTCAAGGGCAAATGTGGGCCTTTCGCCGATGGTACCTCCGCAAGCACTTTACCTTGGAGGAGTACATTGCCCTCCAAACGGACATGTTGTTACGTGACCTGAAACCGGAGTAAAGCGAGGGGCGTCCCATCACTATGGAAGACCTGTCTCCAAGGCGGCGGTGGGTATGACGATCCCCCCGTCCAGTCCGCCCCTTCGCATCGTTACGGCTACCGCCCTCTTTGACGGGCACGATGCCGCCATCAACATCATGCGCCGACTCCTGCAGGACCAGGGGGCCGAAGTCATTCATCTGGGGCACAATCGCAGTGTAGAGGAAATTGCACAGGCGGTCATCCAGGAGGATGCCGACGCGGTGGCCGTCAGTTCTTATCAGGGTGGGCATAATGAGTTCTTTCCATACCTGATAGACCGGTTGGCCCAGCTTAATGCACCCCAGGTCCAGGTCTTCGGCGGTGGCGGGGGCGTAATCGTACCCGATGAAATTGACGCGCTGGAAGCCTATGGCGTCAACCGGATTTACACCCCAGAGGATGGTCGGAAACTGGGGCTGGAGGCCCTAATCGCTGATTTGCTCCAGCGCACCGCGCAGCATCGCAGGGTCCGTAGCCTGGATGTCTCCCCGGAGCTCTCTCAACCAGGCGTGTTGGGCGCTACACTGAGT
>JAUIMA010000621.1 GCA_030432675.1 Candidatus Hydrogenedentota bacterium
CGGCGAGGTTTCCCTGCGCTCCGTGCCGGCAGGTGGCTTGCTGGTGCCCGAGGCGCCGCTTACGGTAAAAGCCGAGCAGACCCCGAAAGCGACGACGAAACCGGAGCCCCCCGCTGAACCCGCCGTAAAGGTCGAGGAACTGCCCGCGCCATGACGACCCCCCTCATTCTCGCCTCCGGTTCCCCCCGACGTCGTAGCCTCCTCGCCAACCTGGGTGTGGAATTCACCGTGCAGACCAGTGATGCCCATGAGCCCAACACGGGGGATAGCCCCGCCGATATCGTGGTGGGGAATGCCGTGATTAAACGGGATGATGTGGCGGCTCACGTGGAGGGCGAGGCGGTCATCATTGCCGCCGATACCCTCGTGTTTTACGAGGAGCACGTGTTACCCAAGCCCGCTGACCTCGACGATGCGCGGCGCATGTTGCGCTTGTTATCCGGCAATACCCACCAGGTGGTTACGGGGTTGGCGGCCTGTCACACGGGCACGGGCAAGCACGTCACGGGCTATGAGACCACCGATGTGACCTTTAAGGCGTTGAGTGATGGGGAAATCGAGCGCTTCGTAGAAATTGTCGAGCCCCTCGACCGTGCGGGCTCTTACACCGTGGATGGTCCGGGCAGTCTGATTGTCGCCGGTTATCGGGGTTGCTACCAGAACGTATTAGGTTTCCCCATGGTCCGGCTGGAAGCCATGCTCCAGGAGCTGGACGTGGACTTGTTCGAGCGTATGGATAAAGCGCGTGCGGTGTTCCTCTAGGGACGGATTCGCGTGCAGTCATTTCGAGCGAGGGGGACGGCCTTTAAGTGTTCCGGGGGAACAATTCATAGCACGGAATACGATGGAGCGCGTACCTGTCCCGGTGGTGGTAGGGAGGCTGACGGCGTTTTTCCACGGGGACATGTTGCCGCGTTGGGGTAAGTGTCGCTGGGGTTGGGGGTTCCGGCTGGCCCATAAGTAAAACTGTTCAAGACGCAGCCTGCTTGCGGCAAAACGTCCCGGAGGGGAGGGGGACAGCCCCGACTAGTGGGTGCACTTCTCTGAGCAGCAATTAATTGGCTCGCCACGGGGTGTGTTTGGTTGCTGCGCCAACATGACGTCGGTGCAGTCCCCGCTTTCGCCATTCACCCTTCAAACTTCACCCCTCACCCCTCACCCTTCAAACTTCTCTCCCCCTGATAGAGGCTGGCGATGCCGAAGGTCAGGGGCGTGGCGGTGACATCTTCGAATCCCGCGTTTCGCATGAGCTGGCAGAAATCTTCACCATAGGGGAAGGTCTCCACCGTTTCATTGAGATAGCGGTAGGCGTAGGAGTCGCCGGAGATGAGGGCGCCCAGCCGGGGTAAGACGTGGCGGAAGTAGAAGAGGTAGGCCGCGCGGAAGGGACGATTGGCGGGCAGCGAAAACTCGAGGATGAGGGCCCGTCCGCCGGGTTTGAGGATGCGGTGCATTTCTTCCAGGCCCTGATTCACATCGAGCACATTGCGGATGCCGAAAGAGATGGTGACGGCGTCAAACTGCTTTTCGCCCAGTCCCAGGCAGGTGGCATCCCCGCGAACGAGGCGGAATTTCTGGTCCAGTCCCAGGGCGACCAACTTTTGCTGGCCATACTTCAACATCCCCCCTGACATATCGAGTCCGACGCCGGAGGCGACATTCTTGCAGGCCCGCTCCATGGCAATAAGCACGTCGGCCGTTCCGGTGGCCAGATCGAGCACCCGCAGGTCCTTCCCATTGGGGATGCGCCGGTTCATGGTTTTTCGCCAGCGCACGTCCGTGCCACCCGAAAGGAGACGGTTGAGGAGGTCATAGCGGTGGGCGATGCGGTCAAACATCTTGAAGGCTTGCATGCGGGATGGGCTGTCGGGGGTCTTCTGGGGCACAGGAATACACCTTGATTGGGGTCGTGGGTGGGTGAGCACACCGTAGTGGCGTGGTCAAGTGCCCTGATCCTAAGTGATTGGGCGTGGGATTTCAACGCTGAAACGAAGGGGCGGTCAGTCGTTGGGTCTCCTGTGCTGCTATATAGGCACTATATGTGGGTTCTGGTTGGTGGGGGAGAAGTTTGAGGTGTGGCGTAAGTGCTTTAAAATAAATTGGTTGTGCATATGGTTTCTGTTGACAGGGTCTATATATTGTGGTATGGTAAAGCGCATACGGATAGCTCCCTTTCAGGCGTCGATTACAGGGGGGTATCGCTAACCCGTTGGACAGGTGTCATGACACTCGAAGACATTGTGGATATTGGGCAACGTGCCATGTGGGTCACGCTGCTGGCGTCGGCTCCCATGTTGCTCTCTGGTATGATTGTGGGGCTGGGAATCAGCATCCTGCAGTCCGTCACGCAGATTCAGGAAATCACCCTGACCTTCGTGCCGAAAATCGTCATCGTTATGATAACCTTCGTGTTGTTCCTGCCTTGGATGTCCGACACGGTGTTGTCCTTCGTGCGGGACCTGTATGGAAATTTTGACGCCCTGGTGTTACCGCGTTGACGGTTGCGAAGGGGCGTATGGGAATAGTATCTGGATAGGATGAGCGCATCATGGCGGAAGTGGAGATATTCAAACTTTTTCTCCTGGTCCTGATACGTTTCTCTGGTCTGATGGTTTCGGCGCCGGTGTTGGGGTCGGGCAACGTGCCGATTATCGCCAAGGTGGGCTTCGCCTTCTTTGGCGCCCTGCTCGTGACGCCGACCCTCCCCATGCTGGAGGTGGGGTTGCCCGAGGAGAATCTGGCCTTTTCCCTCCTCGCCATTGGTGAATTTCTCATCGGACTCATGATCGGCTTTGTGGTGGGGATGGTGTTTGCGGCGGTGCAGGTGGGTGGTCAGGTCATGGATATGCAGACGGGTTTCGGGATGATGAATGTGTTCAATCCCGCCTTGGAAACACAGTCCTCAATTTTTGGTTTTTTCCTGTTCATTCTCGCGGTGCTCTACATGCTGGTGACCAATCTGCACCACCTCATGATTTGGGGTTTTGTCCACACCTTTGAGGCCATCCCGCTGGGCGGGTTTGTGGCCCATCCCGGCCTGTTGTGGGAAGTCGCGCGTTGGGGCCAGGCCATGTTTATCGATGGCCTGATTATTTCCGCACCCGTCGTGGCGGCCATGATGATGGCCTATGTGACAATGGGCCTCATTGGCCGCGTCATTCCACAGATTCAGTTGTTTGTGGTCGGCTTTCCCATTACCATCGGCACCGGGCTTCTCATCACGGCGATTAGCATCAGCATCTATCTGCAGGTGCTCGAAGGGGTATTCGAGCGCACCTTCATCCGGGTCGATACCTTGATCCGTGGTATGGGTTAGGGTAGGCCATGGCAGAAGATACAGGCGGAGAAAAATCCCTACCGGCCAGCCCGCAAAAGATTCAGAAATCGCGGATGGACGGCAACATCGCCAAAAGTCAGGATCTGAGCGGAGGCGTCGCGTTGGCCACAGGCCTGGTGGCCCTCTTGT
>JAUIMA010000622.1 GCA_030432675.1 Candidatus Hydrogenedentota bacterium
ACATGGAAATTATCCAGGAGCGGCTGGAACGGGAGTTCAATCTAACCCTCGTATCCACCATGCCCAACGTGGCCTATCAGATTACCCGCACCGACGGTGAACTGACGATTATCGAAAAGGCCTCTCAGATGCCGCCCCGCGCGGAAATTGAACTCTGTGAAGAGCCCTATATCGAAGCCGACATCATGGTGCCGACGGAATATCTCAGCACCGTCATCGACCTCTGCAAGAAAAAGCGCGGCATTCACGTGCGTGTGGACTATATCGACGGACGCCGCTGTATGGCGGTTTACCAGATGCCGCTGGCCGAAATCGTTATCGACTTCTATGACAAGCTGAAATCCTACACACGGGGCTATGGCTCCCTGGAGTATCGTATTATCGGCTATCGCCCGGGTGACCTGGTGAAACTGGATATCATGCTCAATGGCGAGTCGGTGGACGCCCTTTCTGTCATCGTCCACCGGGACAACGCCGTTCCTATGGGTAAGGCGTTGGCCTCCAAGCTGCGCAGCCTGATACCGCGACAGCAATACGAAGTGGCCATTCAGGCCGCTATTGGCGGGAAGATTATCGTTCGCGAGACGGTGAAAGCCCTCCGGAAAAACGTAACCGCAAAATGTTATGGCGGCGACATTACACGTAAGCGGAAGTTGTTGGAAAAACAAAAAGAGGGCAAGAAACGTATGAAACAGGTGGGCTCCGTAGAAGTGCCGCAGGAGGCCTTCATGGCACTGCTTAAAGTCAGCGAAGATTCGGACCGTTAGTCATGGGGGCAAGCACAGACGCGACGCCCACAGGGGAAACGACAGACCAGACGCCCAGTCGTAAGCAGCGGCTGTTGCAGCAGGCCCGGGAGATCGGGTTGCTCCTCCTCGTGATCCTGACGATTAAGGGCTGCATCATCGATCAATACAGCATTCCCTCCGGCTCCATGGAGCCGACCCTCCATGGCGATCCCAATATGTTTAAGGGCGATCGGGTGCTCACCAACAAGTGGATATTCGGCCCCCGCATTCCTTTCACGACCGTCCGCCTTTGGGAATGGAACGAGCCCGAGCGTTGGGACATCGTCGTCTTTAAGCCACCGGAAGGGGGAAGCAAGCATCCCCGCCTGATTAAACGGGTGGTGGGCCTTCCGGGCGAGCGCGTACAACTCAAAGAAGGCCATGTCTATATCAACGGGGAGAAGATTCCCTTTGGCGAGACCATGCCCGAAGACTTCCAGGGCTATTGGAGTTATGACGATATCGCACGGCAGGCCCAGATGGCCCCGGAAGCGCGGCACCGTCAGGCTTTTCAGCAGATTCTCACGGAATATCCCCCCGTATATGCGGGTAAAGAAGGGGATGAATATCAGTTGGTGCCCGAGGGGCACTACCTCATGCTGGGCGACAACAGTCTCAACAGTGTGGATGGCCGCATGTTTGGCTGGGTGCCCCGGGACCATCTCTACGGCCGGGCCTCGGCGGTTTTCTGGCCCCTTGGGCACCGCCGCGACTTTACCGGTTTCAGTCACACCTGGTGGGGCACGCTCCTCCTCTATGGTATCCCCATCCTCATCGTTTGGTTCGAAGTGCGCAATTGGCGCCGGGATCGGCAGCGGAAGCAGGACGCGAAAGAAGTCGAATCAACATCGTGAAAGCGGCCGAGCGGGTGACTGTTTCCTGGGGCAGAGGTCTGCTATCATTGGCCCTTTCCCACTATCCTGAATTGACCTGATCTGGAGAACCCATGGGTACGACTTCCCCATCCGATCCTGAATTGACACCGCCCACGGACCAGAAAGCACCCGCCCTATATTCCATCGGCGGCGGAATGCTCGCGGTGTTGGGTGGTGGGCTGCTCGCACTGCAACGCTTTGGCCACATGGAGCTTCCCTCGTGGCTTTACTATGCCGCCGTGGGTGCCCTCGTGTTGGGCATCGTCGAGTATGGGCTGGGCCGCATGACCCGCGAAGCCGCCTGGGACTGGAACAAATCGCTTCTCTTTGCCCTGGTCCTCGCCCTGCTCATTCGCTGGCCTATCGCCGAACCCTACCGCATTCCTTCCGGTTCCATGGAAACCACCCTCCACGGCGATCCCGATTTCGGCAAAGGTGACCGCGTCTTTGTGAACAAGTTTGTCTATGGCGTCCGCTATCCCTTTTTGAACAAACGGATTTGGCATGGCAAGGACCCCGAACGCTGGGATATCGTGGTGTTTAAGTCCGTCGAACCCGACGCCGAACACCCCACCCTGGTGAAACGCATCGTCGGCATGCCCGGGGACCACATCCACATCACCGGCGGCAACGTTTATGTAGACGGGGAGCTCCTCGAAATTCCCGATTTTATGCCCGAAGGCCAACGCTATACCTCCGGCTTCTCCATGAAATACGGCGTCCGCCCCGAGCCCGAGTTCTCCCAGGTGCCCGAGGGACACTACCTCGTATTGGGCGACAACAGCGCCAACAGCCGCGATGGCCGCTATTTTGGCTGGTTGCCCAACGAGCACATCGTGGGGCGCGTGGCTTCCATCTGGTGGCCCCCACCCCGGTGGCGCGACTTCACCGGATTTTCTACCACGCTCTGGTGGAATGGCCTGCTACTCCTGCTCGGGGGTTACATCATCTTGCGCTTGTTCGTCGGACGTTTCTGGCGTACCCCCAATGCCGATCAGCAGGGCATGAACCTGGTCTTTGTTAACTTTCTTCACTTTGGTTTCCGTCTCCCCATGACCCCCTGGAAGCTCCGTCGTTGGGGCACGGCCACCCGGGGCGACGTCGTGCTCTATCGGCCCGCAGGCGATGTTGTGGAAGATATCGACGTACTCTTGGGACGCATAGTGGGGGTGTCTGGCGATGAGGTGGTGGTAGAAGACGGTAAGCTCCTGCTCAATGGAAAAGAACAGCCCCTGGTTCCCGGCCATGAAATCCGTATCGCGGAACTGCCCGGAGAGACCCACCGCTATGGGAAAAAAGGGAAGGGCAAGGCGAAATGCATCGTGCCTGACGGACACATCTTCCTGATCACCGACTACCCCGAACACCCGGAAGCATTGGACAGCCGGTCCATGGGTTTCGTGCCCGAAGACTACCTCATGGGGAAATCCCAATGGGTGCTCTGGCCGTTGCGGCGTGTAGGTAAGGTGCAGTAGGAATAGAGGCATAGTGGGTTAGGCGTCCCGCCTGACACAAGCCTCACTTGCACCATCACGGGCATGGCTTGGAAGTGAGAGAGACCGGCGTCTTTCAACGGCATTTCATTTTCCATGGCACTTGCCAACATGCCATGACAGCCGGGACGGCTATCCCACGAATCAGGGACTGCCGCGCCCCATGTTGCGGAGAGGGGCAGGAGGCTTGCGCTAATCCGGATGCTCGCGTGTTGTGCGGGAATCCGAAGACGGCGGTGGCTGTCCCGTCGTTGGTGACGTGGGTGAAGAGTCAGCAACGGGAGCTCTGTCACGGTGTGGTCCC
>JAUIMA010000623.1 GCA_030432675.1 Candidatus Hydrogenedentota bacterium
TGGACAAAATCGGGTTGGTTCGGAATTCTTATTCCCCTCCTGGGAGGGGTTAGGGGTGGGTTAGCGATTTCTTTCGAGACGTGACCCACCCCCAGCCCCTCCCAGGAGGGGAGTTTGTATTAATTCAACGGCGACTCTCGCTGCCACTCCATGACTTATGGGTACGTACGAAACCCCTCACCCACAAGCTGCCCCCGCTGCGCTCCTCTGCTGGAGGGTGGCACCCTGAGACTGCTATTTGTGGTACCTTCTACCGCCCTTTGCGCGCGGCATGAATCAGGGCGTCGAGGGCCTGCAGGTATCGGCCCCGGTCTTTTTTGTCGAAGGGAGCGGGGCCACCGGTCATAACCCCCGCGTCGCGGAGGTTGGCGGCGATTTCCCGGTTGGCCAAGGCGTCGCCGATGCCTTCCAGGGTGAAGACCCGGCCCTTGTAGCCGAGTACGCGCGCGCCTTTTTTCAGACAGCGGTCGGCCAGGGGGATGTCGATGGCGATGACAATGTCGTTCTCTTCGCAGTGCTCCACGATCCAGTCGTCGGCCTCATCGAATCCATCGCCCACGACCTTCATGGTGATGCGGTCGCCGGGGGGCGTCTGCATCCACTGATTGGCCACGACGGTAACGGGCAGGTCATAGCGCTGGGCGACTTTGTAGGTTTCATCTTTTACGGGACAGCCGTCGGCGTCGATATAAATATGGGGCACAGGGGTGCTTTCGTCGGTCATGCTTATGGCGTCTCCGGGCTGCTGAAGAGGTGTTCATATTTCAGGGCTTCGCCCGATTCCCAGGGCCGGTAGCTGTTGAAGAAGCGGATGCGCTGGGCGATGCTGGGGTGGCTGCTGCGGAAGAACATATAGACCCAGCCGGGGTCGGGGTTGGCGAGGTTTTCTTTCTGCAGGGTGACAAAGCCGGTGGCTGCGGCGTGGTTCAGGTGGGTGAGTTCCAGTCCGAATCGGTCCGCCTCGTGTTCGTGGTAACGGGTCACGCCATAGATTAGGGGCATGACGATCAGCGTGAAGGCCCCCATCATGACCATAATGAGCGGGAGAGAGGCCACGTCGGAAAGCTCCGTGAATCCCCACCGCGTGCCGTAGCGGCGTATAAGCGCGCCGGACAAGCGATGGATGAGGTAGAGGGAGGCGAAGGTGACGAAGAAGGCGATGGCGATAAAGCGTACTACGTGATTCATCACGAAGTGGCCCATCTCGTGGCCCATGACGAAGAGCAACTCGTCTTCCGCCAGTTTTTCGATGGCCGTGTCCCACAGGACAATGCGCTTCGTATCGCCGAATCCCGTCACATAGGCGTTCACCGCCTTGGTGTCTTCGCTCTTGGCGACTTCAAAGACCCGGGCCCCTTCGATGCCCGAGCGCTCGGCCAGGGCGAGTATTTTCGCTTCGAGGGCCTTGTCGTTCATGGGCCCGAAATCGTTAAAGAGGGGGGCAATCCAGATGGGCGTAATGAAGACCTGGAGAATGAGGAAGGGAAGTATGAGCATGCCCGTGTAGAGCCACCACCGCTTGGGACTCTTTTTCAGCAGCAGGTAGGGAATCCAGATAATCAACGCGCCGATGAAGAGGCCGATGGTGAGCGAAATAGCCGTGTCCGTAATCCATTTGGTCAAGGTCTGGTTGGAGAGGCCATAGGCATGCTCCCGAATGTACTCCGTATAAAAGGCCCAGGGCAGTTCGAAGATGGCCATGGCCAGCGAAAGGAGGACGAAATAGAAAACGACGATGAAGAACCACTTCTTGCCCCAGCGGGTGGCCACGTCGCGGATGCGGGCCGACCAGCCGGTGAAGAGAAAGAGCAGGGGTAGGCCGAGTCCCATCAATTGCGTGCCAAACCAAAGGACATTGCCCGCGCGGTAGCGTTGCATGGTGCGTTCATCGTCCTGGGGTACGGGCACCGGCTCGTGGACCCTTTCGGCCGAGGCGACCGTCGTGGCGTCGGTTGGTGCGGCTTCCTGTGCGTGGGCAGTGAGGCTTGCGAAGCAAAGGGGCAGCAGCACGAGGGCTACCGCCAACAGGGGGCGCAGGTGCCACGGGCTCATCAGATACCGGCAATAGGTTGGCATAGGAATCTCTTTCTGCAAGTAGGGGTGCGACGGGATACGTCCACTGTGCGTGCCATTCTACAGGCATGGGGTGGGGGAACAAAACCTGGGGGGGTATAGATTCAGAACACGCAGCGTATGGGTTGAGTAATTTTCCCGTGCCACGCGATGGCGAGCTACGCGAGGTTTCGTGTGCATGGAGCAACGGTCCTGTAGGGGCATCGTGAATGAATTAGTGCGGGCGTCCTTTTCCCTCCGTGGAATGGGACGCCCTCGTGGATTCGTTGGGTGGCGGGGAAGTCTTCTTTCCTCGACGCACACGAAGCCTCGTCAAACTCGGTATCGCGTGGCACAGGATTTTCCACGAATACAGCGTCTCTTGTGAGCCCCGGCAGGCCAACGACGGCCACCGGTTCGAGACGGGGCGATTCTATTGCCAATTCGTGGTATATTGCTCTATCTCTAAACATCGAAAGGGGGGCATATGCCCGAGCAGTGGGACAAGAATAATCCGCCAGAAGAGTTTTGGGGGAGTCGAATCGACTTTGGGCCGATGACGTGGGGGCGGCCCGGGCGGCGCGAATTTTTTAAGCTGGGCACTAGTTTCTTTAGCATCGTGGCCGTGATTTTCGTGGCGTATGTAGTTATCACGTCGGAATTATCATTGTTGCCGGTACTTTGTCTGCTCGTTATGGTGTTGGCGTATTGGCCCTCGGTTTGGCATCGGGTTTTTCCGGTACCCGTCGCGTTGCGAATTGACAGTCTTTACTATCTCTGCTTTGAAGACAGATTCCGGGTTCGAGTAGATTCCGCCCGGCCATACGCCCCCATGAGGGGAGAGGGTAGTGCGGTCAAAGAAACGATTCGCTTCACAGAAGGGGACGTCAAGAGCCTCTCTCTTTCAGAGCAGCTGGTGCAACTGCCCGTTGTGGAGGTGTCAACCCCAGTCGTCCAGTTGAATTTCGTGCTCCAGGACGGCAACGAATACCGTCACGATCACGTTCTGGCATCCGAATGGGCATCGGAATGGGCATCCGGTGAGGATTCGGACCACGGTCGTTTCCTGGAATTGCTGGACCGTTTGGAAGCCATCCTCGGGCGCGAACGTATAGAGGGCTTTGTAACGGCCCGGGAAGCGGTTGAGCGGGCGGCCAAGTAGCAGGTGGGGTCCGAGGAATCGGGGTTGTCCGGATAGATTTCGCGGCAGGAGCTTTGGCTCAAGTGCGGACGCGTTTAATAGGTTGTTCCCCGTGCCACGCGATGGCGAGCTACGCGAGGTTTCGTGTGCATGGAGCATTGGTCCCGTGGGGGCATCGTGAATGAATTAGTGTGGGCGTCCTTTTTCCTCCGTGGAATGGGACGCCCTCGTGGATTCGTTGGGTGGCGGGGAAGTCTTCTTTCCTCC
>JAUIMA010000051.1 GCA_030432675.1 Candidatus Hydrogenedentota bacterium
TTAGGGAGGTGGAGTTCTCCCAACAGAGACATAAGAGGACCAAGTTATGTCACTGTTTCAACGGTGGATATTCAGAGTCCACCCCGGCAAGTCTGCGACCGCCTTGGGGGGGCGTGAAAAAACTCGAGAGACGGGCGAGGCGATTTCTTAGCGGGCGTCAGGTGGAAGGATATCCTGAAATTGTATTGGGTCGAATTAGTATGGTTGAGGTTCCTTCACCCACAAACTTCCCCCGCTTCGCTCCTCCGTTTGAGGGTGGCACCCCCTGGAGCCTGGGGATGGCCGGCCGACGGGCCTTTTTTTCACCACCACCCTCCCTGAGTGGCTGCTACCGGCTCCGCGTGCCCTTTCGCTATGATACCGCCATGATTCGCGATGCGACCCCACAGGATGGGCCGGCGGTAGCCGCCCTCTATAATCCCTACATTACGGACTCTGATATCAGCTTTGAGGAAGAGCCCCTTAGTGACGTGGCGATGTCTGCGCGTATGGCGGGCGTGCTTTCCGACTATCCCTGGCTGCTGGCAGAGCGCAATGGGGAACTGCTGGGCTATGCCTACGCCACCCGTTGGAAAGAGCGGAATGCCTATCGCTATTGCGCGGAAACCTGTATCTACCTTCGGAGGGGCGTCGAAGGGCAGGGCGTGGGCACCGCGCTGTACGAGGCGCTACTCGAGCGACTTCCCGCCGTAGGAGTCCAGATTGCCATCGGGTGTATTGCCCTGCCCAACGAGGCCAGCGTGGCGCTCCATGAAAAGATGGGCTACACGAAAGTGGCTCATTTCCCGGGCGTGGGCTTCAAATTCGGCCGTTGGATCGATATCGGGTATTGGCAGAAGCCCCTCGAGGGGTGAGACGGTCTCACGACAATCGCATTAAATCGGGTCCACTATGAAACGAGAACTTCCCGCCGTGCCGCGCGATCCGGTACTCCGGTTCGTGCGCCTGACTCATCCCAGTCCGTGAGTGGCCTGCAGTGAGCAATCGGACGCTCGTTCCGGGCATTCTTTGGAATGTCTCAATGATGCGTATGCTCCACGTGCACGAACTTCACCAAACTCGCCTAGACTCGTATGCCGAAGATCGCGCGGCACGAGACCGTCCTCTGGTTGCGTCGCACCGTGCAGGCTGGCATTATGGGAACCTGAAAAATGCAGCCGGAGACGCCCTATCATGCCCCCATCACGCCGACAGTTCTTGAGCACCCTCGCGACCACCGCCCTGGTGGGCACCCTGGCCGGAAAAAGCGCGGCCCAAGCGGCACCGCCGAATATCGTGTTCCTCTTTTCCGACGACCATAGCGTGCCCGATTTGGGGTGTTACGGGAATTCGGCCATCCGCACCCCCAATCTGGACGCCCTGGCGGCAGGCGGGATGCGCTTTGACCGGGGCTACGTGACCAGTCCCCAGTGCAGCCCCAGCCGTGCGAGTATCCTGACCGGGCGCACGCCCCATGCCGTCGGAGCCTCCCGTCTCCACGTGAACGCCCACGCCCATACGCCCAACGTCCCGCAGTTACTCAAATCGGCCGGTTACCACACGGGGGCGCTGCGCAAGGTGCACCAGGGCCACATTCAGCGGGATTTCGACTACTACGGGGGTAAAAACAAGCCCACCGCCGCCTTTTTCGACCAACGCCCCAAAGACAAACCCTTCTTTCTGTGGTTTGGCTCCGTCGATCCCCACCGCGACTATGGGCCCGGCGCGCTGGATCCACCCCACGAACCGGCCACGGTTAACGTGCCCGATTTTCTGCCCGACACGCCCGAGGTGCGCCAGGACCTGGCCTATTACTACGATGAGATTGGCCGCTTCGATAAGGAGTGTGGCGAATTGATAGCCCTGTTGGAGCAGGAGGGCGTACGGGACAACACCCTGATTATCATGGCGGGGGACAACGGCATGCCCTTTCCCCGGGCCAAGGCGACCCTCTACGAGCCGGGGGTGCGCGTGCCCCTGCTGGCGAATTGGCCGGGTGTCATTGCGCCGGGCCAGACCTCGCAGGCCCTCGTTTCGCTGATGGATCTGGCGAAGACCTGGCTCGATGTGGGGGGGGCCGAAACGCCCGAGTCCATGGAAGGCCAATCGCTCGTGCCCTTGTTGCGGGGTGAACGGGACGGGGTGCAGGAGCAGGTGTTTTTCGAGCGGAACTGGCACGACAACTGGGATCCCATGCGCGGAATCGTAACGGACCGCTACAAGCTCATCCAGAACTACCGGCCGGAAGTGGGCTACATCCCCAGCCTGGATCTGCTCCGGTCATCCAGTTTTGACGTCGTGAAAAGGAAGGCGAAGGAAGGAAGTCTCGAAGGGCCTCTGACGTGGTATCAGGAAACCACGAAGCCCCTGGTGGAACTCTACGATCTCGAAGCCGATCCCGGTGAGTGGCACAATTTGGCGGAGGAGCCGGCCCATGCGGAGCGGGTGGAGACCATGCAAAAAACCTTGGGAGAATGGATGAACCAGACCAACGATTTTTTACCCCCGCCCAAAGCCGCCTATAGAAATCGCGAAGACAACACCCTCGACGGGGGCGCTATCTGGTGGGAATAGGGGGGCTGGGGCTATTCGAAGCGCGCTTCGACGCAGCCCAGAATATTGGCGAGATGGGGTTCGGCAATCTGATAGAAGATCTGTCGTCCCCGACGTTCCGGTTTGAGAAAGCCCCGGTCCTTCATCTTGCCCAGATGTTCCGAGGCCATATGACTGGGGATTCCGCAGGCCTCCGCCAACTCACCCACCGTGTGCTCGCCCTGGAGCAACATCTGCACCATCCGAAGACGGTGGGGATGGGCGAGGGTCTTCAGACACTCCGCCGCCTGGGTAAGGCCTTCCATCGAAACCAGTTTTTGTGACGTTTCCATGGGCTCAGTATAGTTCGCGCTTTTACGATATATCAAATGGGGTTGGGGGGCAGTCTCCCGAATTCGCAGTCCATCGTATCACCGGAACGTGGAAAAGACTTCAGGTGAATAATCCGAATCTTTCAGGGGTACATCATACTCACCAAGTTGGATTCGAGAAAGGGGTGCCAGGACGGAAATGTCGAGTAGACCAACGGCCAGGGGAGACTGGTGGATCCACCTCCTTGCGGAGTTTGTGACACGCCTCATTTATGGGTTGATTCCCGTGCTTGGGCTCATTTTTGGTGCTGCACGGGGAGGGGCTGGTCACGTCGGGGGCGATGTCACCTTATTCTGGAATCCCGTATTCTGGCTCTTCGCAGGCACCATAGGGCTGATATCGGCGATAATCGGACCCCAAGTGTATCGCCGCCACGCGCACCGCGGGCGCGGTAGCTTAGTGACAGTGCGACGACGCAGCAAGAAGCGGCGATAAGATTTTTTCGCCTGGGGTTGTTCGCCCAACGCCGCTCCGGGAAAATTGTAAGTTCCTTAGATGAAGAAAGCCCCTGAACAATTGTTTCCAATCGTTCAGGGGCTGGATAGTAATGGTAGCGGTGCACGGATTCGAACCGCGGACACTCGGATTATGATTCCGATGCTCTAACCAACTGAGCTACACCGCCTTAAAGGTGCTGGAAATAGTACCATACGGCGGAAGGGGTTTTCCACCTTTATTCCGCTTTGTTTCGGAATACCGATGTGGGCCCGGGGAAGGGGCGGGGGTGTCGTGCCGGGGCGATATGAATGGTTGCGGCGTAAGATGGTATAGTCGAAGAATTCGAGGAATTCGACGGGGGCAGGGTGTCGGTTTTGCTCGGAATTTGCAGGTTTTTTCGCTACGTAATTTCAGGGAGGTCGGCCGGTGAACCACAGGTACCAGCCCCAGACTACAGCCATTTCTAAGACGGTCTATTTTATTTTCTTATTGGGTATTGTGCTGGGCACGGGCCTGGGCTATGGCATTCGCGATGCCATGGGACCCGATGAAACGGCCCCGGTCGATGATCAGGTCGCGGCGGTCCCGTCGGAGGACCAGAGGCCCCCGGTGGCGGAAGCCCCGGCGGTGACGCCGGAGCCGGAGACTCCTGAGCCCGTAGCGCCCGCGCCGGAACCCGAAGTGGCGCTGCCGGAACCGGAGCCGGTGGCGGCCCGTTTTGATGCGGATGTGTCGGGCCGCTGGCCGGCGCGTCATGTCTTCGTGGGCATTGAGGGCACCAAGGCGTCGCTGGAGACCTTGGAATGGCTGAATGAATTCAAGCCCGGTGGCATCGTGTTGGGACCCCACAATGTGACGGATCCCCTTCAGTTGGGTGCGCTGGTCTTGCAGTTGAAAGAGGCGGTCGGTCTGGGCACCACGTTGAGTGACCCGCCCCTGATCCTGTTTCACGATGGGGGCCGGGCTGTTCCCGCCTTGGCGACGGTGTTGGAGATGGCGGCTGAGGGTGATTTGGCGGACCCTGTGGCGGCGTCCCGGCAGCATGCCCGTGCTGCGCGGAAACATGGGATTGGCGTTTTCATTGGCCCTAATCTGGATCTGTATGTGCCCAACGTGTCGGCGCCTTCGCTGGCTCAGGTCACGCTGGGCGGTCAACCAGGCGCCGTGTCGGCACTTGGCATTCAGTATATGGAGCAGTTGCGTGCCGGTGGGGTCCTGCCCGTAGCGGGTCACTTTCCGGGCGCGGGTCTGGCGATTACCGATGAATCGGGGCAGCGGTATATTCCGGCCAATCAGATGGATGGCCTGGCCGCCGGTTTGCAGCCCTTCCAAGAGGCTATCGAAGCGGGTATCCCAGGTATTCTGGTGGGCCACATGGCCGTGCCGGGTATCGAGTTGGATGATCCCGATCGGCCCGCGTCGAGTTCTCCAAAGTTGTTAAAAATTGTGTTGCGGGAAAAGCTGGGCTTTACGGGCGTTGTCGTATCGGATGATTTGGGTGCCCTGCCGGTTTCGGAAGAGCAGCCGCTGGAGCGTATCGCGGTGACCACCCTGGTCAGTGGCTGCGATGTGGTCTTGTTGAAGGAGGCCAATCGGGATAAGTTGGCCGCCATTTGCCATGCCCTGGTTCGGGTTTCGAAACAGTCGGGTTTCCCTTCCGACCAGTTAGCGTCTGGCCAGACACGGCTCGATGCGTGGCAGGCCGAGCTGGCGAAGTCGCCGGCGCCGGTTGCGCCGCTGGTGACACACGTGGCGGAAAACAACGCGCTTCCGGTTACCTTGACGCCTCCCGCAGAAGCGGTAGATGTTGAGCCCACACCCGATGCAGGGGCCGATGAGTCCGCCGATGCACCGACGGAAATTCCCTCGGATACGGATACCGTTGCAGAGACCGAGACCGACACGGTGGCGGACACGACCGATGCGGTACCGCCTGCGGAGGAGATGGTGGAGACGGCGGTGACCTTGCCGATTACGGTGGAGGCGCCGGCGACGTCAGAGGATAAGGCGGAGCCCGCGGAAGAGGCAGGAGATGATGTCGTTGCCCCGACGGATGAAACGAGTGAGGCACCGTCCACGGAAGAAAGCACCGATGTGCCTCCGGCGGCGGACGAAGCAATGAAAACGCCGGGCGGTGAATCGGACGAGGCAGCGGAACCAGAAGCGGAGGAGTCGGAAGTGGAAGGTCCGTTTAAGGAGCACACCATTGAACGGGGTGATTCGCTCTTGGCCTTGTCGAAACGGTACAACGTCTCCGTGGCGGATCTCATGAAATGGAATAACCTGGATTCACAGGTGATTAAGTATGGCTTCAAGCTCAAGGTAGGACCCGAAGGCGGTGCGGAGGAAAGTGATACGCCTGCGTCGGAGCCCGAAGAAGAATCCGCCGAGGAAGAGGAGCCGACAGAAAAGTCCGCCGAAGAAGCGGCGACCGGAGAGCGCCCGTCTCCCGAAGGCGATTCCGACAGCATGAAGGCCGAAGGCGACCAGGCACCAGTGAACTCGGAAGGGGAGGAAGCAACGGAAGAAGATCCGGAGCCCGAAGAGGCATTGGAAGAACTTGCCGGATCGGAGCCCGAGGAACTTCCTGAATCGGAAACTCCCGCTCCCGAGAAATCCGCCCAGCCGCCCCACACCGACATGCGTGCCCATATGATCGAGGCGGATGATACGGTGGCTTCGGTGGCCAATCAGTATGGTGTCCAGCCGAGCGACGTGGTGGCGTGGAATGGCCTCGCCGGTACAGATGCGGCCTTGGAAACCGGCACGAATCTCACCATCTACCTCCCCATGGCCGCCACGCCCGAAGAGAAATCTGACGAAGTTGAAGCGCCCGAGCCGGGCTCCTACGAAATTCATGTGGTGTCGCCGGGGGACAATCTCCGTCGAATTGCTCAGAAGTATGGGGTAACCCAGCAGGCTATCGTGGAACTCAATAAGTTGAAGAGTCCCGACCACGTGCAGCTGGGTTGGAAACTCAAGATTCCCAAAAAGTAGATAACAAGAAACGGGTGGGTTCGCGACAAGATTGTTGCGGACCCACCCGTTTCTATTGAATCGTGCCGAGTGCAATGGAATGGGACGGATTCCGATTAACGGCCACCACCACGACCTCCGCCGCCACCACCGGGGCCACGTCCCCCACTGTTTCGTCCGCCACCACCGCCAAACATAATCGCCGCCGGATTGTCGCTGAAGAAGGGGCTATCCACGGCCGCTTCCAGGGCCTGCTGAAAGGCCTGCCGGTTTTCCTTGCCGTTGATACCAAACTGTGTCGCCAGGCTGTTGACCATTTCCCGCTGCTGTTCCTTCATGGTGTCTCGTGCGGCGGTCATGGTTTCGCCAAAGGCCTGTTCCAACGCCTGTCGTTCTTCGTCTGTTTCGGCACTCCGCATTTGCATGCGCAGATCCATCATGTCGTGGATTTGATTCTCCAGTGCGATGAGGCGCTCCTGGGTTTCGGGGCTGCCGGATTTGTCCAGTTCACCCGTGAAAAACTGCGTCAGGTTGTCCTGCATTCGGGTAACGAATTCCTGGCGACGGGCTTCCCGTTCCTCGGGCGTGTCATCCCCGCCCCATCGTCCCCGTCGGCCTTCGCGCTCGGGCCGCTCTTCCGTTGTTTCCTCCGAGGAATCCACTTCCGCCGACGCGCTCACCTCGGCGGAGTCTTCGGCAATCTCGATCTCGGCCGGGCTGACGGAGGAGCGTTTTCGGAGGGTGTCCAACTCTTCACGCAGGGCAGAAAGTTTCGCATCATAATCGGTGCGTTCCGCCTCCAGCCGGGCCAGGCGATGGGCATCGCCGTTGTTCGACTTGAGGGCCGCGACTTCACGTTGGGTTTCTGCCAGTTCGCTGTCGAGGGCGAGCAGCTGGGGCATGAGTTTCAGATGCATGGCCCCCGCACCAATGGCGAGGCCCACGATGAGGCCGACGACCACGGCAATGATTACCTTGGGCATGTGATTATCTCCTTTGTGTATCGTGTTCAAGTGGTTCAATGGGGTAACGGGATTCTGCCGCAACACCCAGTATAACCCGACGGGGAGGGGATTGGTTCCGTGCGGTGCTTCACCTCCGGAAAGAATGGCCTGTAACGGCACCAAATTTGCACTCTCTACCGCTGGCTCCCCATAATCCATGGCGGTGATACCTGTCGGCAGCGGGTGCGCCGCAATATTGCGTTAAGTAATTGCAACACGGAGATTTGAGCGTGAAATATACCACTTTGGGCACAACCGATATTCAACTTCCCGCCGTCAGTTTTGGTGCCTGGGCCATTGGCGGGTGGCTTTGGGGTGGTTCCGACGATGCCCTGGCAATCAAGGCCTTGCAGGCTGGAATCGACGCGGGGATTACCTGCATCGACACGGCGGCAACCTATGGCATGGGCCACAGTGAGAAGGTGGTGGGTGAGGCCATTAAGGGCCGTCGCGATGAGGTCCTTATCGCCACCAAGTGTGGCATGCGGTGGGACCTGGCCGAAGGGCACAAGGCCATGGAAACCCAGATGAATGACGGCACGCCTTGCACTATCTACCGCAACGGACGTCCCGAATCGGTGATTTACGAGTGTGAGTCCAGCCTGCAGCGCATGGGTATCGAGGTAATCGATCTGTATCAGGTGCATTGGCCCGACAGCACGTGGCCATTGGACGATACGATGGCCACGCTGCTGAAGCTGAAAGAGCAGGGAAAGATTCGGGCGATTGGAGTCAGTAATTTCGATACGGAAATGATTTCGCTGTGTCAGACCAAGGGCACGGTAGATAGCGTGCAGCCTCGTTATAACGCGCTCCAACGAGAGCCCGAAGAATCGTTGCTGCCCTTCTGCCGGGAGCACGCCGTTGGTGTCCTGGCCTACAGTCCCATTGCCCAGGGATTGCTCACCGGCAAGGTCGACATGGAGCGGACCTTCCCCGAGGGCGATATTCGGAATCGGAACCCGCTCTTCGCGGCCGAAAATCGACGTAAGGTCATTGATATGCTGGCGCGCGTGCGTCCGGTGGCTGATGGACACAACATTACCCTGGGCCAGCTCTTTACGGCGTGGGTCACGCATCAGCCGGGTATCACGACGGCCCTGGTCGGTGCGCGAAATCCAGAACAGGCGCAGGAAAATGCGGTCGCAGGTGCGGTGTCCCTGAGCGACGAAGAAGTGGCCACCATTCGGGCGGAAGTAGAAGGCCTTGATTTGGACCTCTAGTGGTTTTAACCAAAATTGGTTGAACTTATTTCGCCTGTATTATTCCGCAGATCCGCCAAGCGATTTCCCCCCTCGAGGGGGGCCTCGCAAGACCTCGTTAAGCACTAAATTGACCGAAGGCCATGGCACATGAGGTTGATCGCGATGGTGCGTCAGCCTTGTTTGTCGAAGAGAATACCTTCCAGGCGATTGAAGCGTGCGGAGATGTCGAGCAATTCCTGCGGCGGCAGTTGCCGAACGACTTCATTATTTTCATCGAGGATTTGGGCCACGATTTGCTTACTGGCTTCATCGATGCGCAGGCGGGTGTTTTTGGGAAACTGCTGTTGCACGATAACCGACTCGACGGCGTTTTGGAAACGTTCGGTGTTGGCGGTTGCAACGGGTGCATTCGGGCTTTTTGCGGGCGGCGCCGATGGGCGTGTTGTGCCTTCCGTTGGGGTGGCGAGGCCCGGCGTGTGGTAGATTTCCATGGATTATTCTCCTCAAGTATGCACAGACCGGAGGTCGTGCCGGTTAGACGCCTGTCCAGCCGACCGTGGGCGTGTGCCTGCGGGTTCACGACACCTGTCGTGAACCACGCAGTGGGTATCAGGTGCTCAGCAACGTGAGTGCGGCCTGGGGGGTGACATTTGATTGGGCCAACACATTGACGCCTGCATTCACGAGAATTTGGTTCCGGGTGAATTGAATGGTTTCCCGGGCGATGTCGGCATCCCGAATGGAACTTTCGGCAGCCGCCGAATTTTCCTCCTGAATGGCTAGGGTATTAATCGTGAATTCGAGGCGGTTCTGAAAGGCGCCAAGGCTGCTTCGCAACGTGTTTACGCTTGCCAGCGCAATGTCAATCTGACTGATGGCATTGGTGGCACCGGTGGCGGCCGAAATGTTAATGGCGCTGACACGCAGATCGGTGCTTCGCGCGCCGCCGATCGTCACCTGCAGCGATTGATTCGGATTGGCACCCGTTTGGAGCGTTATGGACTGGTTGCTGCTCAACACGTTGATGCCGTTGAATTGGGTGTCCAGGGCAATATCTTCTACCTGGGCAATCAATTGCTGCACTTCGTTGTTGAGCGATTGGCGATTTGCGGAACTTTGGGTTCCGTTGGCTGCCTGAATGGCCAGTTCGCGCACGCGCTGCAGGATATTGGTGGTCTCACTCAACGCGCCTTCGGCCGTCTGCACGAGGCTGATGCCGTCCTGCGCGTTGCGCTGTGCCACCTGGGTACCCCGCACCTGGGTGCGAAAGCCCTCGGCAATAGCGAGGCCCGCCGCATCATCGGCAGCGCGATTGATGCGGAGGCCACTGCTCAAGCGTTCCAGGCTGCGATTTAACGCACGGCTGGAACGATCAAGCACCCGGCTCGTATTGAGAGCCGGGATGTTCGTATTTATACGTAATCCCATGATCTTACCTCCAAGATCACCCGGTCGGGTATCCCTAACCAACCCGGTGTATGTTTTCCGTGGCGTTCCTGTGGTCTGCCTCTCCCCGCGGTGGGGAAACAAACCTCACGTCCGCCGATTCGTACACTCCTTCCGTATCGTTGCGGTGCAGCTCCGACCCTTTCGAGGAAAGGGCCGGAGCGACGCCGTTATCGTTTAATTAAACTGGGGGTCGGGCGAATTAGCCGAGAAGCTGCAACGCCGTCTGGGGAACCACATTGGACTGGGCGAGCACGGACGTGCCGGCACTCACCAGGATTTGGTTCCGCGTGAATTGAATGGTCTCGCGGGCAATGTCTGCATCCCGGATGGCACTCTCGGAAGCGGCCGAGTTTTCTTCCTGAATCGCCAGGGTATTAATGGTGAATTCAAGGCGATTCTGGATGGCACCGAGATTACTGCGCAGGGAGTTCACCCGTTGCAGGGCCACATCCACCTGGCTGAGGGCGCTGACGGCGCCGGCCGTGGTGGAGATGTTGACCGTGCTCACGCCGATGGCCGCCTGACCGGCACCACTGCTGATGGCAATCTGCAGGGTCTGGCCGGATTCGGCACCGGTCTGCAGGGTCAGGGTGCTGCTGCCGCTCAATACCGCGATACCATTGAATTCTGTATCAAAGGCGATATCGTCGATTTGCGCCAGCAGCTGCGTGACTTCCGTGTTCAGGGCCGCACGGTTTTCAGAACTCTGCGTTCCGTTCGCCGCCTGAACGGCCAGTTCGCGCACACGCTGCAGGATGTTGGTGGTTTCACTCAACGCCCCTTCCGCGGTCTGCACGAGGCTGACACCATCTTGTGCGTTACGCTGGGCAACCTGGGTGCCCCGCACGACCGACCGAAAGCCTTCGGCGATGGCCAGACCGGCAGCGTCATCGGCTGCGCGGTTAATGCGGAGACCACTGGAAAGGCGTTCCAGCGACTTGTTGAGGGAGAGCGTAGAACGGCTCAGGGTACGCGCCGAATTGAGCGACGCCACATTGGTATTGATTCGAAGTCCCATAGTACTTTCCTCCATGAGTGGCCAAAGGGATTCCCTATCCCTTTGTTATGCATTCTTCCGTGATTGTTGACAGATACCGAATGCTCAACGACGCGACTCGTTAAGTATTCGCAGTCCTATGTTCTCCTTTCTTCCTGTTGAAGATTATCAGGGCGGCCGATGGCCATTAATTCCGTTTCCGGCCCCTCGTATCCCTTGAGGTTCGGCCGCCCTGGTTGTCGACTTGGATTAACCCAGCAACTGCAGTGCCGTCTGTGGCACGATGTTGGCCTGGGCCAGAATCGAAGTACCGGCGTTTACCAGAATCTGATTCCGCGTAAAGCGAATCGTTTCCTGGGCGATGTCGGCATCTCGTATAGCGCTTTCGGACGCGGAAGAGTTTTCTTCCTGGATTGCGAGTGTGCTGATGGTGAACTCCAGACGGTTCTGGAAAGCACCCAGATTACTCCGGAGCGTATTCACCGAGCGCAGGGCACCGTCCACCGTACTGAGTGCACTAATGGCACCGGCAGCGGTCTGCAGGTTAACCGGCGAAACACCGATCTGGTTCTGACCCGCAGCACCCACCACAATCGACAGGTTTTGTCCCTGGAAAGCGCCGGTTTGAAGCGTCAGCACCGTGCCGCCGCTGAGTACCCGGACACCGTTAAATTCCGTGTCAAACGCGATATCATCGATTTGGGCTAACAGTTGATCGACTTCGGCATCCAGCGATACGCGGTTTGCCGTACTCTGCGTTCCGTTCGCTGCCTGGACGGCCAGCTCGCGAATACGCTGCAGTATGTTGGTCGTTTCACTCAACGCGCCTTCCGCCGTCTGCACCAGGCTGATTCCGTCCTGCGCATTGCGCTGGGCGACCTGTGTGCCGCGAACCACCGAGCGAAAACCCTCGGCGATAGCAAGACCTGCGGCGTCATCGGCCGCACGGTTGATGCGCAATCCGCTGGAGAGCCGTTGCAGGCTCTTGTTCAAATCCAGCGTCGAACTGCGCAATACCCGCGCCGTGTTGAGCGCAGACACATTGGTGTTGATTCGAAGTCCCATGATGTATTCCTCCGTGAGTGGTTGGTAGAGCGCATCCTTGCGCTCCCTCTGACGTCCCATCCCGGGCAACCAGCCACAACGTGGCGGTTACCGTCCCATGGTCCGGTGCGTCAGAAACCGATTTCTACGCGAAATCGATTAGTCCCATTGATTTCGAAAGCAGTCTTCTCTACGCCTGAGGCATGTCCCGTGCTTCAGGCGATCCGATAACTGCGACGTTTCTTCTTGATGAATCCATTGAGCATCCTGCTCTGTCTTCACCAAAACCGAAGTATTCGATCAACTTGATTCAATTGTTGTCGTCGGCCACGAGGCCGTCGTGCGGGTGCATACCCCGCGCTGAATGCGTCATCCTCCTTGATTTCGCAGGAACCCGTCCCTGGGTTCCATAGGCCATTTTAAACTGTCCTGAATAAGTCCTGTTTCGGCTTACCTGCAGTATTTATCGGCAACTTTAGCCCGAACTTTAGCTTTTTTTCAGAAAAATTTTACCGACCCAGACCAATTCAAGCCGCCAATAACCGACCTGAATAGCACCAAACGGTCGACTGGGCGCCGTAAGTCCCTAAAAAGTTAAAAAAATTTCCCGTTTTTTTTGCTGTCATCGGGGGTATGCGGTCTGCGGTAGTGGAGGGTGGCGTGGAAATCAGGCAAAAATTTGTGTTGGCCGCCTGGGTGCTATGACGGCGGATGAGGGCAGGGGGGATGTTGATGGGGAGGCGACTGTGCCGAGCGCTTCGGGGAAAGTGGTAGCGGATTCGGTAGCTCGATTACAATAGGCCGATGACGATTACACTTAAAGGCACGGTGCGCTATCTTGGAACACCTTTTTCCGGCTGGCAGTCCCAACAGGATCAGCGGACCGTTCAGGGCGATATTGAGGCGGCAATGAGCCGAATCGCGTCCCAACCGGTCCGTATTCAGGGGGCGGGTCGCACCGATGCCGGCGTTCATGCGTTGGGGCAGGTCTTTTCCTGCGAATGGCCCAAGGCGCTTCCACCCAATTTGCGGCACGCCCTGTGCCGAATGCTGGAGCCGGAAATCCAGATTACATCGCTGGAGCCTGTTCCAGCGGATTTTAATGCCCGTTTTTCCGCAAAAGCGAAGCGTTACTGCTATACCTTCCATTTCAGCCGTGAAATGGACCCCTTCAGCGCCCCCTACAGCTGGCAGGTTCCCTACAAGGTAGATCTTGACCGGATGGCGTCATTGCTTCCCCAACTCGAGGGTACCCACGATTTCGCGGGTTTCCAGAGCACAGGGTGTCAGATGAAAACGACGGTGCGCACCATTTATTCCGCGAAAATCCATCAAGGCGGGGTAGTGGGACCCCGGGATGGTCAGCATCTGTGGCACATCGAGTTTTTTGGCAATGGATTTCTTTACAAGATGGTGCGCAATTTATCGGGCACGCTGGTAGAGATAGGGCGCGGGCGTTTTGGCCCGGAATTTCTCCAGGAGGCGCTCACATCGGGGGGGCCCTTTTTGGGTCACTGTGCGCCACCCCAGGGGCTCGTTATGAAAGAAGTGTTGTACGACACCGTGGAGCCCACATAAAAGATGCGCCATGGGTCAATACCATGACGCAACCAGGGAGGTAAGAAGCAGAGATTAACGGCTGGTAAACGGTGTTGGGATAGACACCCCAGCGTTCATTGAAGAACTCGTTAAATCTGTCTCTTAATAATTAGGTATCGGCCATCCCGGGGAAACCTTTAGCAGAAATTTTGTTCCCGCCGTTTGCCCTGTAAATTTGAAACGCGTTGCAGTGAAGACCGCAACGCGTTTCAGAGGTAAGACCCTGGGGCACTCCCAATAACAGGTGGTGGGATTGGCCACCCTGTGAGTATATATCCAGGATTAGTAGCAATTGACGTCCGTGTCGTGCCGGCGTTGACCTCCATGTCGTCGCCTTGTGCTTAGAGTATCGGCGGTGGGGCAAGAACCTTTAGCGGAAATCTGTAGAAATACCTGGGGGGCAGAAAAGCGTGCATAAAATAGAAAAACGCCACAACAGCGTGTGCTATGGCGCCTCTCATGGATGGAAAGACTGTGGGACAAAACGTCGATCGCGTTGGTGTTGGGATGACACCCGACGGTTCATCTAGTCTCTTCCGCCACCTCCGTTGACCTCCGTGTCAATTCGTCGCCGTGACCTCCGTGTCTTGGCCTGTGCTTTACTTATCGGCAGGGGGCGGTTGGACTTTAGCCCTTGTTTTTTCCGTGGATGCGCGCGGTCATTTCCACGACACGCGCGCTGAGATCGGCGACGGATTGCGCGACCTTCTCATCGGCAATGCCCGTATCATCGAATACCTTGTGGGCCGCCGGGATGGCTTTCTGTTCGGGCAGCACAATGACCTGAATGCCGTGGAGAATGGTGTTGAGATGTCGGAGGGCGCGGAGGCCACCCAAACCACCGGGGGAAGCGGCCAGGAGTAGCGCCACCTTTTCACGAAAGCAGATCAGGGGGGCTTCATCGCCCTGGCGACGGCTCAACCAGTCAATCGTATTCTTTAACACGGCACTCAACGAGCCATTGTATTCAGGAGAAGCGATGATGAGCCCATCGTGGCTCAAAAATAACTCCCGCAGTTTAACGGCGCTCTCGGGGAGCCCCTCCGCCGTTTCGAGATCCTCATCAAACAGGGGCATGGGGTAGTCTCGCAGGTCGACGAGGGTTACTTCGGCCCCAGCCTTTCGGGCGGCCGCTGCGGCGGCGGCGGCCAGTTTTTTATTGTAGGAATCGGTGCGGGTGCTGCCGGCGAAGGCCAGGATACGCGGGACGTATTCGCTCATGAAGGGCTCCTTTTCTCAGGTAACCAGCCGTATCACGGGGTGAACCCCCTTGGAAGAAGAGGCTGGAATGATTACAGTTTCCGGCGGTTGCCGTCGATATCGTACTCAGGTAGAATCATCGTCGGACGGGGTGCATGTCAACCTGTTTGATTGGGTTGACCAACGAATTGCGACAGAGAGAGTGATCCGCCGTGATTGTGGGAATACATCAGCTACATTATCTTCCCTGGCTGCGCTACATCCATAAGATACTGAGTTCCGATGTGTTCATCGTGTTGGACAATATTCAATACAACAAGAACGGGCACCAGAACCGGAATCGCATTAAGACCCCCCAGGGGGCCGCGACGCTGACGGTGCCGGTCTTTGATCGCCTGGGACAGCGTCTTGATGAGGTGGCCATTGATAACAAGGGGCCCTGGGCACGCAAACATTGGCGCAGTATAGCGCAACACTATCGAAATGCTCCGTACTTTCCGCGTTACGCCGATTGGCTGGAAGAAGTCTATTCCCAGCCGTGGGTGTATCTCAACGACCTCAACCGATCCCTGTTGACCGGAGTGCTGCTGCGCCTCGAGATCGAGACGCCCGTGGTCTATGCGTCGGAATTGAAGGTGCCTGGTGAAGCGACCGAGCGGTTGATACAGCTCATCCACGCGGTGAAGGGTGATACTTATCTCAGCGGTGCCCATGCCGTGGACAGCTATCTCGACGTGGAAGCCCTGGAAGCTTCGGGCATTGCGCTCCAGATTCAATCCTGGAACGCACCTACTTACCCCCAGGGACGGGGGCCTTTCCTGCCGGAGCTGTCGATTATTGATTTGATGATGCAGTGCGGACCCGATGCCCGCACCCTACTCGAGGGGGTACCCCATGATTGCCCACAGTAAACCGACTGTCGGCGAAGCGGAAGGCGCCGCCGTAGCCCGGGTGGTGGCCAGTGGAAACCTGGCACAGGGCACGGAAGTGGCTGCCTTCGAAGAAGCGTGTGCTTCCTTTCTCGGCCGTCGTTACGCCATAGCCGTAAACAGCGGCACGGCGGCGCTGCACCTCGCACTGGTGGGGCTCAACGTACGCCCCGAAGACAGTGTGGCGATTCCCTCGTACGCCTGTGCGTCGCTGGCCCAGGCGGTGTCGTGGCAGCATGCCCACCCGATTCTTTGCGACATTGATAGCCAGAGTAATCTGGACCCGGCGATGGTTCCCGATTCGGCGCGGGCGGTGGTCGTGCCTCATATGTTTGGCGCGACGGCGACCTTGCCGGAGCATCCGCGGGTGGTCGAAGACCTGGCCCAGTCTTTCGGGGGCGATACGGGTCGTGGCACGATCGTTTCCATGACGTCATTCTATGCCACCAAGCTCATGACCACGGGTGAGGGGGGGATGATCTTCACCGACGACTCGTCGCTCGCGGAATTCATGCGGGATCGTCGAGACTACGATAATCGTTCCGACTTTCAGATCCGGTATGCCTATAAGATGACCGATTTTCAGGCGGCCCTGGGGCGGGTGCAACTCAGCCGTCTGCCGGAATTTCTGGCACGGCGGCGTGCGATTGCAGCCCGCTACCACGATGCCTTGCACGATTCGCCGCTCGTGCTGCCTGCACCCGGCGGCGCCGTGTACTTCCGCTATGTGGTGTCGACCCCTGAAGGTCCCGCGCTGATGGAGTGGCTGAACGAGCGGGGCATTGGTGCGGGCCGTCCGGTCCATCATCCCGCCCACCATACCCTGGGCGGGACCTTTCCCCGGTCGGAGCAGGCCCATCAACACCATGTTTCTATTCCCATATACCCCGCAATGTCTGATGCGGAAGTCGAGGTTGTGGTAGAATCTATAGAACAGTTCTTTGAGGCCCGATCGTGACGGGCCGTGCCCGTGAGCCCATGCCCCTGAAATGAGGAATAACACGGATGTTATTCAGTTTGCCCGACTATTGGCCCCGCACCTATATCATGGTCGGGTGTAGTGCCTTCATCATTGCCGCCCTCTTGATGCCCCTTGCCATCATGCTGTTGCGTCGGGTGGGCATGATGGATGCCGTGGCCGAGAACAAAATCCACAAACAGCCGGTTCCCCGTGGCGGTGGTATTGTCATCTTCATTGCCTTTGCGGTGGCGGTCTTGTTACCCGATTACCGCAGTGACGGAATGAACGGGATCCTGTTGGGGGCCTTCATGTGTCTTGTTGTTGGGGCCGTGGACGACTACGTGGGCGGCATTCCCGGTTTTTACAAGCTCATTACCCTGGTTGCGGCGACCCTCATCCTGTCTCAATATGGCGTGCGTATCAATGTCTTTCAGAATGAGTTGCTCGATGTGTCCGTGACCATTCTGTGGATTGTGGGCGTCACGAGTGCCTTTAACGGGACGGACAATATGGATGGGCTGGCGTCGGGTCTGTCTGTCATCGTGGCGGGGATGTTTCTGGTGATAGCCCTGCAGGCTTACGCGTTGACCAATACCGAAACGAGTCTATCGTGGTTTGGCATGCTGGCGGTCGGACTGATAGGGGCCAATCTGGGCTTCCTGATATACAACAGCAAGCCTGCCCTTATTTTTATGGGCGATTCCGGGAGTTTTTTTCTGGGCTTCACCCTGGCGGCCCTGGGCGTCATGGGCGAATGGACAGAAAACCGGATTATCTCTTGTACCATTCCGATTCTGATTCTGGGGGTGCCCCTCTTCGATTTTGGCTATGTCATTATCGCGCGAATTCTCAAAGGAGAAACCCGGACCCTACGGGACATTATCGACCATTGCGCGCCCGACCACCTTTCCCATCGGCTCGTGTGGTTTGGTTTTACCCAACGACAGGCCGTCTTTTTTATTTACCTCATATCCATTACCTTGGGTATCAGCGGCATCCTGCTGCGCAATACCTCCAGCCTGGTGGACAGTCAGCTGGCGCTTTTTCAGGGGCTCGCCATTGTGACCATTGTTATCATCCTGATGGTATTGGCTGCACGGCGTCACGAAGCCACCTTGGAGAAGCATGAAGAGGCCTACTCCAATCTCGCGAAGAAGTTAGAAGAGCACGGTATCGCGTCGGAAAACGTGGTTGAACTCAGCAAGTCCAAGCGGGAAGCGAGTTAATCCTTCGAGGAGTCCGATGCCTTCCGCGACGTTCTCCGTTTGAGGCGGCGGCGCTCTTCTTCCATGCGGCGGGCCTGGGCGGCCGCCACTTCGGGGGCCCGGGCGTCTACCAATTCCTGATAGGCCATGGGTCCATCTTCCGCGTCACGGCTGGTGTTGAAACGGGCGACGTCTTTCTTAAAGCCGTAGACCGTGATCCGATCACCTGCCCGGATATAGGTGGCACCGATAGGGGAGCCCACCAGATCGCCGTCGGCTCGATGGATGGCCAGCACGTTTACTCCGACATGGGAAAGGCGCAGCTCGTCAAGCCGTTTTCCCACGGGCCAGTTGCCAGGGTCCATCTTGAGCTCGGTGACACTGTAGCCTTCACCGAGTGCCAGCAGGTGGCGGTAATCGTGAATGTCGTCGAGGGTCCACCGTCGCAGGGCCCAGCCAATGAACTTGAACAATTGATCGTCGACCCATTTGCTCATGGAGAAGGCCAGCAACAGACTCAGACCGGTGACCAGGTAAGCGATGCGAACCCACAGGCTATAGCCGTCGCCCGAATCGACGGAGGTAACCGAGGATACCGTGGTGGCAATGACGCCGATGAGGCCCACGTTGCCGATCATCATCAGGGTAAAGACAATGCGGCGGCGTACGGGGTGATTCACAATGGCTTCCGTCTCATTGGAGGTGAAGCCGGTTGTGCTGAAGGCCGAACGGGCCTGGAAGCGGGCCATTTCCCGCGAAAGACCGGTCAGGGTGAGGGCGACCGTGGCGATGCGGTTGACGATGACCGAGAGCAGCACAATGACGAGCAAGCCGAGGATGGATGCCATGGGGGTGAATTCCTTTTTGAGCCGACTTGGGGTGCAGACGGGTCGCCACATTCTCCCAATTTCGGGGCCTAAGGTCAACTATGGCCGTCACGCCGGGGGGAAGTGACAAATTTTGTCACGGAGGGTCCCCGCCGGGCATAAATACAGGCTCCCGGGAGAGCTCGTTACGAAGCCATATCACAGGGGTTTGCGGCGTAAGTGTCGTATCTATAGGTAGTTAAGCAGGTGATGTGAATTGTTGGCACGGTGCTTGCCTTATAGTTGGCAACAGTTGAAACGAAGTACGATGCGGGCCGCGCGGCCCTCATTTTAAGAGTTTAAACCAAACTG
>JAUIMA010000052.1 GCA_030432675.1 Candidatus Hydrogenedentota bacterium
CGAAATGGCCTTGGAGCAAAACACTCCTTTTGTGCGGCTTGAAGGTGTAGCGCTTGAGGCGGGCATGGAAACCGACCTCGGCGAAGTTCGACTGGAAGTATCCGCAGAAACGCCCTCCGTACAGTAAACTCCGCGCGCGAAACCCCGGACACGGGGCGGGCCCCTGTCGAGCCCGCCCCGTGAGGCGGAGTTTGCGACTCCGGGGATGGGTGCGCTAGGCTGTGTGCTCACGGAGAGGTGCCCAGATGCTCTTACCATCCGCAACGCTATTGCTCGTCTACGCGCTCCTGTTGTGGGCTGCGAGTGTGAAACTGCGGGATGCCAGCATTATCGACCGCTTCTGGGGTGCGGGATTTATGCTGGTCGCCTGGGCAGGCCTCTGGCAATCGGGCACACCCGTCCCCCACCAATTGCTCGTGGCGGGTCTGGTCACGCTCTGGGGCTCCCGCCTCTCCCTCCACCTGACCTGGCGCAATTGGGGCACCGGCGAAGACTACCGCTACCAGGCCATGCGGGAAAAGCATGGTACATCCTTTGTCTGGAAAAGCCTTTTCACCGTATTTCTGTTGCAGGCGTTCCTCACCTGGTTCATCTCCCTGCCCATCCAGATGGTGTTCGCCCAACCTGTGGCCGGCACACTACCACCCCTCGCCCTGGCAGGCACGGCCGTCTTCTTCGTCGGATTCCTATTTGAGGGTATCGGCGACTGGCAACTCGCACGATTCAAGGCCGCCCCCGAAAATGCGGGCCAGGTGATGGATACGGGTCTCTGGCGATACACCCGACACCCGAACTATTTCGGCGATGCGGTGCTCTGGTGGGGCCTCTATATCACCGCCCTCCCGACACCAGGTGTGGGCTATACCTTCCTCAGCCCCATGGTCATGACCCTTTTTCTCATGAAAGTCTCCGGTGTGCCCTTGCTGGAAAAGCGCATGGCCGAAACGCGTCCGGCCTATGCGGAATATGCGCAGCGTACGCCTACCTTCTTCCCTTGGTGGCCGAAGAGCGACAGGGTGTAACGGGAACCCTAAACTCCGCACCTCTGCTTCTGGACGCTACCGGTTGTGCGCATTATTTCAGTAGCCAGGCCCGTTCCGTAACCGGATACTTCCCCTTCAGTCCGTCGGGGGAAAATTGACTGTCAAGTGCAACGATCTCATAGACATCGCCATAATACACTCGGACCTCGGACTCCCCAATAGAAAATGGTGGTCCGGACAGCAGGTCTTGCTCGTACTCCAGCGTGACCAGCAGTTGCCTTGCGTTTCCGGAGATGCTCAACAAATGGGAACGGTACATTGCGCGAATTTCATCGGGCAGAGCGACGAGGGCTGCACGGTCATAGATAGCGTCCACCGTCCCAAGGAGTTCGGATGTAAGGCAAAACATATCACCCGAGAATATCTCGATTCCTTCGCCTCGATAGCACGTCAGGGCTCCGCACTTTTCCACGTCACAGGCCATGCTTAGCTCTTCGAATAACTGCTCGACGGCCAATTGGGACAACTCCACCCCGGCTACCCGATAGCCCTGCTCCAGGAGCCAGTGAATATCGCGGGTCTTGCCACACAAGGGAACGAAAACACGTCCTCCCTCGGGTAATGCCAGGGTGTTGAAATGTCCTGTCAGCATCTCATTGGGTTGCCCCTCGTGAAAGCCAATATCGCCCTCTTCCCATCGTTCGTGCCAAAATGCTGGTTTCATATTGTTTCCTTTCAGGTTGCATTGTTTTCGTGACACAGGCACTATACAACCTCAAGTGAACTTGAGGTCAAGCATTATTCTATATTGGGTGAGAGGGCGACAAGATGGATATCGGCGAAGTTGTCGAAAAGACGGGATTACCTCCCTCAACGCTACGCTATTATGAGGAGAAGGGACTGATTCAATCCACGGGACGTCAGGGACTTCGGCGTGTTTTCGATGCCAGTGTCCTCCAGCGCCTTTCGCTCATTGCCCTGGGCCGTCGTGCGGGATTTCGTCTGGACGAAATTGCGGCCATGTTCACCGCAGATGGCAGGCCGAATATTGACCGACAACAACTCGTCCGCAAGGCCGACGAAATCGACCAGACCATCCAGGAGCTCACCGCCATGCGCGACGGATTGCGCCATGCGGCCCATTGCAAGGCACCCAGTCATCTGGAATGCCCCACCTTTCAGCGACTGCTACGCGCCGCAGGAAAACCACGACGAAAGAAAAACAGGCACCCCTGAGACTTGACCCGTGGACTTGGTATCTGTCGCCCAAACTGGTCAATCCCGCCAGCAGCGTACTCCCTTCTTGCTTCAGCCGTGGTCATACCCCTGGCGTCGTCGCCCGCGCGTCGGTGACACCAATCTGTCTACCCGCCGAATAGTTTTCTGAGGGGCGGGCAGCGCCCACATGCGCTATATTCAGCTCGGGCCCTTCCGTGGATAGCAGTCTGTGACAGCGAACAGGTACGCAACAACATGGCGGATTCGACAGAGGAAGCGCTAAGCCCCGCAGCGGATCTATCGGCGATATCACGCCGTATACGTTCCATGGGTCTCTTACTAACGGTCATCGTGGTGACTTGGGGTTATGCCATCCACCACGTTCGAAGCGATCCGCCTCTTCCACCCCGTGCCTTTGACACCTCCGATGACAAAGGCTTCGACCTCCGTAATTTGACCATACCCCGGGACGAAGTGTTCAATGGTGGACCGCCCCGTGATGGTATTCCGGCCATTCTCAAACCAAAATTTGTTACCGCCGACCAGGTAGATTATCTCGGTCTCGCGAATCCGGTAATCGCGGTCTCCATCGGGGACGAGCACAAGGCCTATCCTTTACAGATTCTGGTCCAACATGAAATCGTGAATGATACCGTCGGGGGTGTACCCATCGCCGCCACCTATTGCCCCCTCTGCGGCACCGCCATGGTATTTGACCGGCGGGTCGGCGATTCCATTCGGACCTTCGGAGTTTCCGGCCTCTTATATCAGAGCGACGTGCTTATGTATGATCACCAAAGCGAGTCTCTTTGGTCGCAGTTGATGATGGCGGCCGTATCTGGTCCCGCCGTGGACCAACCACTTACCTGGATACCATCAACCCAGATGACGTGGGGCGCCTGGAAAGAAACCCACCCTACGGGACAAGTACTCTCAACGGACACCGGGTTTGCTCGAGACTACAAACGCATGCCCTACATGAACTACTTCGAGTCCGAGAGCACGCTCTTCCCCGTCCCGAAGCACCGGGACGAATTGGCGGAAAAGGCATGGGTTGCCGGTATTCTTGTCGATGGAACGGCCAAGGCCTACCCCATGTCCAATTTCCTCGAGTCGGAATCCGTCTCCATTCCGGATACCGTGGGTGATACGGACCTTCGTATCCACTATGACAAGAAGGCGGATGCAATTACAGTGACCCGGGCCTCGGGGGAGGAAATCCCGGTCGTCCGCGCCTACTGGTTCGCCTGGCAGGCCTTCTATCCCAAGACGCTTTTGTTTGAAGGATAGTCCGTTCCGCACCCTATTCAAGATTACCCAGCAGCATGAGGGCCCCGGCATACCAGTTGGTGCCGTCAAAGCGCTCTGGCTTGTCTATCGTGTTGCCGTTCTTGCTGAGGATGGTTGCCTTGTCGGGCTGCTCAGGATGGACCGTGACCTCGACTGTGTGGAGGCCCGCCTCCAATCCGGTGGCGAGTGTCAGGGTGGCGAGACGGTGGTAGGTGCAGTAGGCATCGAAGCGGGGCACCACCTTGGGCTCCCCGCCATCCACACGGACCGTCATTTGTCCGCAATCGGGGCCGAGGAGGTCGTAGATGGCGGCATGTGTTCCGCGAAATCGAAAAAAGAGGGTGGTGCCGGGCGTCTTTGCACGCCACATGGCCGGCATCTTCGACTTAAAGCGCCTGGCGATACCGTCCGTTTCGGGATCCAACTTGACCCAACCGTCCCCCAGCACCGCCTGAGCGAGGGGCACCATCTTGGCCTGTTCCCAGTTATCGGCGACGAAGGGGTCGGGCATCGCGTAGGGCCCCGGCGCGCCCACTCCCTTAATAGCACTCATGGCACGGATTACCGCCTCCAAGTAGAGGACATGTCCCCCTTCGGGGTAGGGGTGCACCCCGTCTTTGGAGAAAAGTACTTTCCCTTCCAGGGCGGCTTTTTCTTCCTCCGTTTCGGGCTGGGGTGCCTTAAAGATGACCGTGCCTGCCGCCTCGCGCCGCGCCACTTCGAGGCCCATGTGGATGGAGGGAATGCCGTAATGATCAGCAATGTGCTCCATGGCGCTGGCGGCCCGGGGAAACGTGCCTCCTTGCAGGTCACCGAGCATTTTGTCGGTGAGCGTATAGACGAAACAGATGTCGGTGGTGGGGTCGGCCTTCCGAGTTTGGCGGACGATGCCTTCCATGGAGCGGTAAATGCTTTCGGGGGCGGTGCTACCATCGTTTACCGCAAACTCCACGAAGAGCAGGTCGGGTTTATGTTGCAACACATCCTGCTGCACCCGGAATACGCCGAGATTCGATCCGGTACCGCCGATGGCCGCATTGATCTCCGACAGCTTCGCCTCGGGATACTGGGATTGAAACCACGCGAGGATCTTGGGCCGCCAACCCGGCTGGGCCGTGATGCTGCCGCCGAGATAGCCAATACGTACGTCTCCACCGGATTCGAGCTTGGAGAAAAAGTTGGGAAGTCCATCGCGAACAGTGTATTCCACTGCGTCGCGGAGTGGGTATTCGGGGGTGGCATCGGCGTGGATGGCCAAGGGTGTGAGCAGGATGAAGAGGCTGGGAACGTAACGTAGAAGTCGCATAGAATTACCTTTGGGACGGGTATGGAACAGAATTACTCGGGATGATTCTCGTTCATCCACGGCAATGGGTGCAAGCCCTATGGAACAGGCTGCCCCTGTCCCGCTGGAGTGGAACGGTAGGCATCACGACGGGGGTCCGTCGTGACGAGTAACATGAGGAGGGGGACAGTATCGCGCACTTGAGCTTGCTATACCAAAACTATCCGCGGGGTAATCCCAAGTTCGCTGGCTGGTACGGTTAGCGTTGATGCGCCTTCCCGTCCCTGTGGAAGAGGGGGACGGCCCCGACGTCCGCGCCTGTGTTGTTGGACAGCGGCATCCGGTTGGCCGAAACGGGTTTGTGAGATTCCCGAACGGATGTCGTCGAGGCAGTCCCCACGAAAAACGCCCGCGTCTCCGAGGTGGAAACGCGGGCGTTGTGTTGGGATCGTTATGGCAGAACTACTTCGCGGCTTCTTCTTCCAGAGCAGCCATACCCTTGGCCCACACGTCTTCGCGGGTAATCTTCCCGGCGTCGATTGCTTTGATGAGCTTGCGCTGGGCGATGTAGTCCTTGTTTTCCTGGCCCGCCTTGCTCTGAAGCATACGCCACGCCTTACGACGTTCGACGTTAAAGAGGACCATCTGACGAGAAAGCTTCATGGGGAAGACTTTTCCGCTGGCCCCTTCCACCATGACGTAGGACCCGAAATCGGGTACGAAGCTACGGGATTCAGGGTCGATGTAACGGCGGTTAACCACGTCCCCCTGTTCGATGCAGAGCAGGAGATTGTCCAAGGGCACCATGTTGGCCACATCTTCTTCCGTGGTCTTCTTGATGTGCTGACGGAAGCGTGCTTCGGTTGCCGCCCAGTGGGACACCGTGTAGTTGTACTTCTCTTTGGTCGACTTAAAGGTTGCCGTCATCCAATCCTGGTCAGGATTTCGGTTACCTTTCAGGCTCATGGCCTCGTCGTAGGTTTCGCCGAGGGCCGGGTTAAAGGTGAACTCGGGAAGCCCACGGGAATCCCGGATCATCTTGGCCTGCTGGGTCGCCATGTCATCCCCCACGCCGTGTTCGGGCTGGCAGGTGGTGAAGCACAGGTAGAAGGCCGTACCGCGGTAGGTGAGGCCGTCGAGCAGGCATTTGTAGAACTTGGGCTCGTCGGCCATGGAGACCTGGGCGATATAGGGCGAACCGTGACCACTGGTGAAAGACTCGGCGATGTTTTTCATCTCCACGAGCTTACCCTGCGATGCCGCCCCGAACTGGTTCATGTCGAAGCCACCCGTCATAGGCGAGGCATCCGAGTTCTGTCCACCGGTGTTGGAGTACACCTGGGTATCCAGCATGAGGCACTTAATGTTGGGCCGGTTCTGTACGATGACCTTGGAAACGTTCTGGTAACCAATGTCACCCATCCCGCCGTCACCACCGACGCACCACACTTTGGGCAGCTCGGCGATTTCCCGCTCGGTCATGAGCGTATCGGTGAAGTGGGTGTAGTTGAAATAGTCCGTCTCAGACATGAGGCGGTCTTCAAGCAGGTGATCGGCGAGGCGCTCCGGCGTAATGGAGAAGCGCGCATTTTCGATCATAAAGCTTTCACCCATGAGCCAACTGATGGTGGCACCGTCCTGGAAGAGGGAGTTCATCCAGGGGTAGGGGTGAGGATTATTGGGTGGCGTGGAGCCATACACCGTGTTACACCCGGTGTGGGCACCCATGGCCATGACAGACATACCATTGGAAAGACGTCCGTCGAGGGCCTGCAGGGTATCGTGGTTGAAGGCCGTCTGACGCATAACCGCCACCAGGGCTTCAATAAGTTGTGCGTCACTGATTACGCCGTGCTGCTCGAGACGGTAGGTCGTGTCTTCGTCTGTCTCTCCGCCCAGACCCATGATAATGTGGGCCACCGAGCGCTTGAACAGGGCATGGGCTTCAGGCGACTTCTTCGCCAGGGCTTCGAGTGACGCCAGGCCATTCTGCTCCAGCTCATTGGCTTTCATACGGAAGCGTTTGGCCTTGGAGTGATAGAGGGGGCGCATGTAGGCTTCGGTCACCGACGCGAGGGCGTGGAGCACGGATTTTTCACCGCAACCGGCGCAAGCACCGTCGCCCGACACCATGGCCTCATAATTGCGCCGCACCATGAAGTGGTTACGCAAGGCCGCCTGACGGGATTCTTCGGGGCTTTCCGCATCGTATTTACCGAGGTATTTGTCCGGTGTTTCGGGCAGCAGGTCGAAGAAGTTCTGTGCCGAGGTAATGCCCGAGTTTACTTCCTCGTTGTCCGGCACCATGACCAGGGCATTGTGATCGCCACATTCCGTCACGCACTCGCCGCAGCCTTTGCACAGGTCCGAGACGAAGATGGAGAACATGCCGCCGGAGCCCGCTTCTTTTTTCTCGCGGCTGGCGAAGATGGCGTTGGTTTTCGTATAGGCCACGGGCACACGGTTCAACACGGTGCTCAACTCTTCACGAGACTCGCCGGACACGACACCCTGGAGGTCGATTTCATCCATGATGAGTTCGGCATAGCTGGGCGGCTCTTTGGATTTGGCGTTCTCCAGCATCTTGGCACGAACCGTCGTATCGATGGCCGGTACGGCGTCAAGGAGCTTCTTCCGGTCGTCTTCATCACGCACGTAGTTGGTGATGGCGGTTTCCATGATGGTCGACAAGTCCTGAGCCGTGTTCGGCAGGGCCGTGTCGGGGCAGGCCGCGATGCATTCCATGCACTGGGTGCAGTTTTCGGGAATCCATTTGGGCGTTTCGCGGCGCGAGCCATACTTGGACGCCGTAGCGCCCGAGCCGGCGGCCATGACACCGACGGAGGACAGGGGCGAAGCAGGCTGGTTGTACCCCATGCCCGCGCGGAACTCGTCGTCAAAGGTTTTGAGCTTATACATAGGCACACGCTCGGGCTGGGCCTCGGGGGTGCCGCAACCACAGCGACTACCGCAACCGGTGAGGGGCTCGAGGGCCGCACCACGCATGCTCGAAGCATCCATGGCCGCCACGTCGCCGTAGTTCACCTTCTGGAGGCGCTCGCCACCCTGGACCATGACTTCCATGTTGGAGGCCACTACGGCCTCACCGAAACGTCCAAACTTTTTGTTGTACTGGGCTTCTACCAACTCACGGAAGAGTTCTTCCGAGATATCAAAGTTCTGGAGCAGTGGCGACACCTTAAAGAAGGCCCCGAGGAAGGCGTTACCCTGCATACGAAGCTGCAGGTCGGGCCGGTCGGTGGCTTCTTTGGCAATTTTAAAGCCGGGCAGGATATAGACGTTGATGTTTTTGTCGATAATCTGCTGGCGGTATTTCTTGGGGATGCGGGTCCACGCTTTGTCGGGCGTTTCTTCCGATTCCCACACCAGCGTACCGCCATCGGCGATGCCGTCAATGGGATTGATGTGGGTGAAGGCCCGGGGATCGCAGCACAGCACCACACTTACGTGACGCAAGTCACAGTTTACGCGCACCCGCTCCGGAGCCGCCACCAGGAAGTAGGACGTGGGCGAACCCTTTTTCTCTGAGCCGTATTTGGGGTTGGCGCTGATGTGGATGACCTCGCCCTGCTGGCCAAATTCATCTTTCACACCGTCGCGCTCGGCTACGTGGTTCCCGATTTCACCGACGATTTCCGCCAGGTTTTTACCGGTCGTGATCATGCCCCAACCACCGATGGAGTGAAGCCGGACCGCTACCGCGTCATCGGGCAACAGCGAAGGGGTCTCTTCCGAGCGAACGTTGTAGGGATGTTCAATACCCAGGGTAAAGAACGAGGCCCCGTCGGCCAGGGTCTTACCGTCCTGGCGTTTCGCTTGACCCTGCGTGTATTCGTAGGCTCCGATAATGTCTTCGGGCCGGAAATCGCGGGAACCAAGGCCATAAATACCCGTGGCAATGTGGGGCATTTCATTGGGGGCGATGGCCGGAATACCAGCGTAAGCCACGCCATCGTGATTCTGGAGGGCCTTACTGAGTGCCGTGCGGATGTCCCGGGCCATGGGATTGTCACCGGCCATGGGCTCATCGGTACGCTCGAGGATGATGACCTGCTTCTTACCCGCCAGGGCCTTGACCATGGCCGCTTCCGGGAAGGGACGAATCACGTTGAGATGGATGGAGCCAACCTTGGCATTCCGCGTTTTGCGGAGGTAGTCGGTGGCCGCTTCGATGTTTTCGGCAGCCGAACCCATGGATACATAGACCGTATCGGCGTCTTCCGTGTTGTATTCGCTGATAAGGCCATAACGACGGCCGGTCAATTCCGCGAACTCCTCGTAGGCTTCTTCGAGGAAGCCGAGGATAGGCTCAATAAAGTTGTTACGACGTGCCGCCACGCCATTCATGTAGTGTTCCTGGTTCTGGACGGGGCCGATCATGGCGGGATGCTGCAAATCGATGACCTTGGGCACGCGCAGACGGGTCGGGCCGAAGAGGGTGCGCTGGGTCTCGGTGGGACAATCGATAATGTCGTCGGGGGAGCCCAGGAATTCCCGAATCAGGTCCGATTCGTGCTTCAGGAAGGTACGCTCCAGGTGGGAGGTCAGGAAACCGTCCTGGATATTCATACCCGGCGTGAGGGACTTTTCCGTTACCTTGCGGATGATGAGGGCCTGGTCTGCTGCCTGCTGGGCATCTTTGCCGAAGAGCATAATCCAGCCTACGTCCAATGCGGCGTAGATGTCATCGTGGCCACAGTGCACGTTGAGGGCATGTTTAGTCAGGGCACGGGCGGCCACTTCAATGACCATGGTGGAAAGCTTGCCGGGCGCGTGATAGTACTGCTCGATACCGTAAACGATACCCTGACCACTGGTGAAGTTCACCGTGCGGCGGCCGGTTACGGAGTAGGCAATGGCACCACCCTGGGCGGCATGTTCGCCTTCGCACTCGATGGCGATCTTCTGACGTCCAAAGACGTTGAGCTTACCTTCCGCATAGGATTGCTGGTATAGCTCCCCCATCTCCGTCGAGGCGGTAATGGGATAAAAGATGCCGCCATCGGTCAATCGGGTTTCCGTATGGTAGGAAACGAGCTGATTGCCGTTGGTCGTAATTCGTGTGCCTGGATACTTGGGTGTAGCCATTGCTATATCGCCTTTCTCTCACTGGTCCCGTTGCATCGCTGCCTGTGGACGCCGAGATATGATGGTTTTGTGACGAGTGCGTAAATGTCGGCCTTTGCGCTAACCTCGTAAATACAATGCCCGATGGGATGGTCTATCGGACCCGACTCGGAACCTGCGTAAGGCCCTCTTGCAGCGTACTATTCTACGCTATCCGGACGCTTCGATGCGAACGAAGCGTGCCGACTGAATTCCTGCCCTTTCCGACCCGCTCACGGGCGCTCAAATCCCTGTTCCCAGAGTAGTTGCGCCCGTTCGGGGAACTTGATAGCCCCAAGACAGACCGGTTAGGATGCACCGGCTGTACGTTAAAGATATATCATGCATACTCCTACATGTTTAACAGTTGTTGCACCCCTAAAATTCCCATCCCGCCGGGAGTGACCGTAACACCCAGGAGAGGCCCCATGTCTGACCCGCGCAAGACGATCCACGTTGTATCCAACTCACATTGGGACCGGGAATGGGGCTATCCCTTCGAAGAAACCCGTCTCCTCCTCTTAGACTTCATGGATGAACTGCTGGATTTACTCGACAGCGACCCCGATTTCCAGTCCTTCACCATGGACTCCCAAACACTGTGTGTGGAGGATTATCTTGAGTTACGCCCGGAAATGCGTTCCACCGTGGAAAAGCATGTCCGATCGGGCCGTCTCATCATCGGACCATGGTACAGCCTGCCGGAAGAATATATCGTCAACGGGGAGTCGCTGGTGCGGAACCTGGTGGTCGGCCATCGGGTCGCCGATGCCCTTGGGGCCTGTTCCAAAACGGGTTATACGCCTTTCAGCTATGGACAAACCTCCCAGATCCCCCAGATCTACCAGGGCTTCGGCATCGACACCATCATATTCTACCGGGGCATTAACACGCCAAAGAGTGAGTTCATGCTGGAAGGGGTCGATGGTTCCCGCCTCCTGGGCATGCGATTCGGTTGCATGAGCCGCTTCAGCTACTACGTCTACATCTATCGCGTGCTTCGCTATGGGAGCGACGACGTCTTTAAACGCTACGACTGGGACCGGGGTGCCGCCCCCTTCCGCATGGCCGGCGATGACCGTCCCCGTAGCCACTACTACGTTTTGGACGATCAGAAAAAACAGTGGAACGAGGGCCCGATCCGGGAGCAATTACTGAAACTCGTCCAGGACGAGTCTGAGCACTTCACCACGAGCCAGATCTGCTGCATGCAGGGCTTCGACACCTCTAATCCCGACCCCCGGGAGTCGGATATCATCAAAACATGTCAGGAACTCCTCCCCGAACACGAAATTAAGCTTTCCAACCTGAAAGACTATATGGAGGCCATGGCGGCGGAGGTGGGTGACCTTGAGCCTATCAAGGGAGAATGGCGTGACCCCGGCTCGGTAGGCAAGTGGACCCATCTCTATGGGGATGTAATCAGCGCCCGGCAAATACTGAAGAAGGCCAACAACAGGGCCGAAGTGAACCTCCAACGCAAGGCCGAGCCGTGGAGCGCCATCGGAAAAATGGCGGGGGGGCGTTACGAGAAGAGTGCATTGGACCGCTGTTGGAAGCTGCTTCTCAAGAATCACCCCCACGACACCATCACCGGCGCAGGCATAGACCAGATGGAGAAGGATTCCCTCTTTCGGGTGGACCAGATTAATATCATCAGCGAGGGACTGACCCGCCGGGGCATGCAGTCCGTCCAAATTGCCATCGACAATAGCGACCTGGACCCCAAAGATGCGGTACTCACGGTTTTCAATGGGACCCCCTTCCCCCGAAGCGGCGTGGTCTCTGCCTACATCGACCTTCCTGATAACATGGGGTACGAGGCCTTCCGCATCGTAACCCCCGATGGGAAGTCGGCCGGACGAATCCAGGTGAAGGAACAGTTTCCATGGTGCTCCCTCGTCCGCAATCTACAGGATGTTTCCATTGAGTTGAACAGCCTGCGGGTCCGCTGTCATGTGGAAGTTTCCCACATCCCCGCCTTTGGTTATCAGACCTTCCATCTCGTGCGAGAAGAGAAGTTCGCCTATGAAGCGGGCACCCTGGCCCCCGAAGCCAACGTGTTGGAAAACGAACACTTGCGGGTCCGATTCAATGCCGATGGCACCCTCAACCTGACCCAGAAAGAGACAGGGCACAGCTTCGAAAACCTCCACTACCTCGAGGATTCGGGTGAAACAGGCCACAGTTGGGTCCATATGGAACCCGACGACAATGCCGTCATCACGTCCCACGGTTTCCCGTGCACCATCGCGCTGGAAGAGGCCGGTCCCCTGTTGGCCCGTATGCGGGTGGATTATCACCTGCAAATCCCCGTCTCCATCGAAGACGAACTGGATGAGCATTTTCGGGAAGAACGCATGGACCATACGCGGCGCACCCGGGAATGCCGTGAAATGCTGGTAAGCAGTCGCTTTACCTTGCGGGCAGGACAGAAACGGCTGGATGTGGTAACTCGTTTTGAGAATACCTGCAAACATCACCGGCTCCGGGTGGTCTTCCCCACGCACCTGGACTGTGATCGCACCGACTCCGAAGCGGGCTTTGATGTCATTTCCCGGGACATCCACGTCAAAGAGGGCAACGCGTACTACGGCAAGCCCAACCCCCAGTATCCCATGCACCGCTTCGTGGACATGACCGACGGAAAGCAGGGCCTTGCCGTGTTAAACGACTCGGGTCTCCGGGAATATGAGGCCATGGACCGGGCAGATCGAGCCCTGGCGATTACCCTGATGCGTGCCTTCACCTATCGTAACTGCCCCATTTTCGGCCGCTTCGAAACCCACCCCGAGATGACGGGTTCCCAATGTCTTGGCGAACACGAATACAGCTACGCCCTCTACCCCCATAAGGGCACCTGGGAGAAGGGCGTTTACGCCGAAGCGGAAGACCTGAATGTGCCGCTGGAACCCGCCCAGGCCGGTCCCCACGAAGGCACCTTACCGAAAGCCATGGGCTTCTTGGCACTGGAAGGCGACAATCTACAGCTGGCCGGCTTCAAGCAGGCGGAGGACCGGCCTGACAGCTATGTCGTCCGAATATTCAATCCTACGGATCGAATCGTTGACGGTACCCTGAAACTTAGCCGCCCCATCAAAGCGGCCTGGCGCACCAATCTGAATGAAGAGCGACAGGAAGCGTTAAACGTAGCGGGACAGGCGATTGACATTGCGTTGGGGAAAAAGAAGATCGTAACACTGGAGTTCGTCCTGACCTGATTCGGAGACCACGAGCCTGGAATCATTAAATTGACGTGTAATTGTTAGACTTCGTGCTACACTGAATTCGCATTGTGTGTAGTGACAAGAAGGTTTGTTCATGAGTGTACAGGGTGACACGTGGGATGGGGGCGTGGAGCACCGGTGGGGCAGGTACATTCAAATTTCGGCCTTCTTGCTCACCCTCTTTACGGCCATCGTATCCTCCGCACAACAAGAGGTCTCCCGGGAGTATCGACTTTTTCCCACCCCAAGCGGCGTAGAAGTCCCTGTAGTCCGGGACTTGTTGGAAGATTCCACCGGTGCGATTTGGGTGGCCACCTGGGGCGGCGGCGTACACCGGATATTCCAGACGGAATGGGATAACTACACCACGAAGAACGGACTGGTCAGTGATTGGGTACGGGGCCTGACACTGTCCCCTGATGGCTCCGTTTGGGTCGCTACAGCAGACGGGCTGTGTCGCTTCACCGACACGGGTATCACAAGCTATACCCTTGCCAACACGCCCGATTTCCGAAGCGAAAACTTTACCGCTATCCTATGGACCCGAGATGATGCACTATGGCTCGGTAATCGGGAGGGCACCCTGCTCCAGTTTTTCCCCGACGAGAACGGCAACCTCGGCGCAGGCGAGGTCTTGAGCCTCCCCTTCCCCAACGAAAAAGCCCGTATCCACCGATTCTACGAAGACGAGTCCGGGCGCGTATGGGCCAGCGCGAGTAACATACTCCTTTCCTGGCAAGACGGCGTCTGGACGTCTGCGCACACCGCATCAGAAGGCGACGCGTTGTACCTGGGGCATTCGAAGTCCCTTGGGGGCCTTGTCGGGGTCGGGACCAAGATCAACCAGGAAGCCTTTCAGTTCGACGGTAACGCGCTTCAACCCATTGCGAGCCCCCACACGCCCGTCCTGGAATTCGGAGTCACGCCTCAGGGGAAATTGCTGGCTGGTACCTACGTCGGGCTAATGATGTTTGATGGGAACGCCTGGCAAAACGTCAATCTCGGAAAAGATGTCGGCAAGCCGGCGGTTGTCCGCATTCTCATCGCTTCCAACAATACGATATGGCTGGGCACCGAGGAGGGGCTGATTCAAGGCATTCTCCCATCCTGGCAACAGTATGAACCCGACGAAGGTGAGTCCCGCCTGGCAACACTGGCACGAGGAAACCCCAATGAGTCCCGACTGAAACTGGCGATCGACGAGGCTCAGCGTGTCCATCGCTGGAGGGATGGCCAGTGGCAATTGGAGACCCCATTGAGTGCCCATCCGCTCAGTTTTGATTACTATCACTTTGGCGATTCCGAAACGCTATGGTGTCTTTTGCTCCAACAGGTCCTGGCGTTTTCCCTCGTGGACGGCACCCAGACTGGCAGCTACCCACTTGCTCCATTGGGACCCTCTGGCAAGAAAGCGCTCTATCGCGATGCCCGCGGCGACTTAATCGCCACGTCAGAACAAGGGATCTACCGCCTGCGCGATGGCGCATGGCAGGTCGTAATACCCACCCCCGACTACGAACGGCGGAGCGTCCAGAGTGTCTTCCCGTTAGGTATCGATGAATATTACGTCGGACTGGAAGACGGATTGGAGTATTGGTCAAAAACGAGCACCGTACACTATGGAGAAGCGCAGGGCGTCAACGAATCAGACTCGGTCCATGCCGTGTTGCCACAGGGAGACGATACGGTCTGGTTCGGAAGCTTTGGATCCGGGCTCTACCGCCTGCGCGATCAGACGATAAGTCAGCTTACCCCGGAAAATTCCGCGCTTCGGGCTCATTCGATTTCCTTTCTCATGACCCATTCCGACGGGAGTCTATGGTTCGCCTACCGCCACACCGGCGCCGGATCGCTGCGGGGAGACCGCATTCTCAACTTTTCCCACCGTAATGGCCTCCCCAACACGGCGATTACCGCCATACAGGAGGGTGATGACGGGCACACGTGGATATCCACGCGCACCCACGGACTGTATCACTATGTCCCCGACAGTATCGCGCCAGAGACCTATCTCACCGCATCTCCAGAGACCCTCCCCCCCAGTGGCGCTGGGATTTTTTCCTTCTATGGGTGGGATGCGTGGGCCCACACGAACCGCTCTGATCTCTTCTACTCCTGGCGCATCGCGCCAGCCGATTCGTCTGTCGATGACGTAGACTGGTCCCCGTTTGCCCAAGGCGAGACGGTTGCGGTAGCCGATCTGGCGCCCGGGCGCTACCGCTTTGAAGTGCGTGCTGCCGATGGTGACCGCAATTTCGACGCCACGCCCGCAGTGGCGACCTTTGAAGTGCTCCTTCCACTCTACCGGAAGGCAAGCTTCGTCGCACCCCTCCTGATCGCCGCGATAGTCGCGGGCTTCGCGGTCTTCCTTCGCGTCCTGGCCCATCGGGAATTGCTCCGCTCACGGGCGACACTGCAACGCACCAACGAACAAATGGCGGAGGAGATTCGTCAACGCGCCGTCGTGGAGTCTGACCTCGCACGACACCGGGACCACCTTGAGGAGCTTGTTGCCCAACGCACCCGGGATCTGGAACGCACCCAAGAAAAACTCTTGCAGAAGGAACGCCTGGCAGCGCTGGGACAGGCTACGGCCACAGTCGGCCACGAACTACGTAACCCCCTTGGCACCGTATGCAGTTCCGTTTTTTCGCTGCGACAGCGCCTGAAAGAGGCCGACCCCGCGATAAGACAAACCCTCGATCGTGCAGAGCGTAACATAAAGCGCTGCAACCTCGTTATTGATGAAGTTTTGGACTACACACGTAACCGGGCCCTCGAGACGGAGCGTGGCGATATCGATTCCTGGCTTCGAATGACCATCGCAGAACTTCCACGCCCCGAAGACGTGGCCATCGCCTTCGACTTGCAGGCCCAGGTGGCCGTGGACTTCAGTCGCGAGGGACTCCGCCGTGCCTTGGTAAATGTTCTCGACAATGCCGTCCAGGCGATGGAGGATGTCGAGGGCTCCGAAAAACAGATCACGGTTTCCACCTACGTGGAAAAGGACCAGATTTACATTGTCTGCACCGACAATGGGCCCGGCATGGATGACGAAGGACTTCGGCGTATCCTGGAGCCTTTCTTCAGCACGCGAGGCTCCGGTGTGGGACTTGGTGGGCCGATCGTGCAGAATATCTTGCAGCGCCATGGAGGCGACGTGCGGTATGACTCGAAGCCCGGGCAGGGAACCACCGTCACGTTGTATTTTCCCACCACGCAAGCGGCATCCTGAACCGCGCTACGGGGTTGGAAATCACGATTTTAGATGCTCCCCCCCACGAAAGCCGGGGGCGGCACCATACTTCCTCGACCCTTAACGCCCCCCCCGAATGGGGCGTCAGGAGGGCGTAGCAACCGTGTGTTGACAGGATGTTATTTTTGGAGTACACTTCTGGCGAATTCACGAATTGGTACTGCCCCGGAATTTCGGTTTGGGCCGCACCTCAGCGGCTACGGTGGATGTTGTGCACATCATGTGTACCGTTCACCACGGCGAACACCTTGTGTTCGGAAACATTGGGCAACTACAGAAGGTCAGGTCCGGAAAACATAAAAGTGTGCGACTGCGTCAGCCCGTTCATTTTTTCTCCCCCTTACCACTGTAGAAAGCGTTGTCATGTCCAATCGACGTGTAGTTCCTATCTTGCTGCTCGTGCTTTCATTTGCCCTGACTGCCCCAGCGATCACCGTTTCTTCTTCCCTGACGTTGGGTGACCCCTTCGACTGGTTCACCTATTCCTCGCCCAGCACCTTGAATCAAGACTGGTTTGAATCCCGCGTAAGTATCGACGGTGCCCCCATCACGGGCATTGCCAACGAGCTCGGCTTCGCCCCACCGGGGCACACCCTGTACCGCATTGGCTCCGGTCTGGACTCCACGTCTCCCGGAACGGGTGGTCAGAATTTTGATATCGAGCAAGGCTTCTATGGCTTTTCCGGCAATCGCTCGGGCGGCATTCTGTATATCGGCCTCGTTACGGGCTTTGACCCCACGGGTGTTCGCTCGAACGGTGCCAATTACTTCGCCGGTGATTTCTTCTTGAACCTCGGTGACCAGACTGTTGGACCCGGCGCGGGCTATGACATTGCGCTGGGAACTTCCATCGCGGGCCCCGGCCCCAACCTCGCTGCCAATCACGCGCCGACTACGGTAAACGAAGGAAGCTCTCGCCTGGGTATGGCCTGGGATTTGACCCAGCCATGGACTTCGACGAGTGTGAGCATTCCGTCGCACCGCTCCGTATCTGACCCCTATCGCGTCGGCACCGGAACAACGTATACGGGCGCCTATGAAGTATCGTGGCTCATGGACATTCTGGGCAACCGATCCGACCACAATCTGCTGCAGGTGGCCATACGCCTGAATCAGGCTCAGACGGCCCAACTCGCAAGTGGCGGCTTTGGTGCCCACTGGACCATGCAGTGTGGCAATGACCTTCTGCCCATCCTTGGCAGCGTTAACGTTCCCCTTGATCCGGGACCGATGACCCCCGTTCCAGAACCGGCGACCTTTATCCTCCTCGGCACCGGCCTTCTGGGCATGCTCTTGCGGGCCCGTCGGATGACCTAATAAGCATCGGGCAGACGATTGCCTACGACACCCTGCTGAAACCTCTCGGGCCGCGGACTTTCGGGTTCGCGGCCCGATTTGTTATTGGCCCGATTCCACGTGCACGAATCAGACGGGCTCTTGGCGCTAAATGCCAAGACTCCGCAGGCCTTTCTTCCCTTTCACGGTTTCATATCGGCTCCGCTGTTCCTCATTGAGCACGTCCGACTCCACCCATCGTTCCAGGGCCAGGAAAGCCGCCGCACTGGGATTCAGCTCTCCCAGATTGAGGGCCTGACTGACCGCCTCCGGGCCCGCTTGGGCAATCACCCCACGCTGCTCAGCCGTGAGCGCCAACGGCTCCATCGTGGAGAGCAGCCGGGTGGAGACCTCATGGCCCTGCCAGTGAATCTGCTGAGACGGCGTCAACTCGTCCAAAATAGCCTGCTCTCCATCCCTCAGAATTTTGCGCAGCGCCTCTCGCAGGGGTGTGGCCTGTTGGGTTGTGGACCGCACGCCTGCGAGATCCTGATTGCGGGCAGCAACCGCCATCTCCGCTTCGAGTGCGATCAGGCGTTGCCCCTGCTCCCCAACCAGGAAGGTCTCGAAGGCGGCATCCCGGGCTTCGAAGGCGGCGGAAACGGCATCGGCTTCCGCTCCCGACAAACCGAGCACGGCCATCATAGACGCCCGCATCTCGTCCGAGGGGGCCTCCGCACGGAGCTTGGCCTCCACCGCCTCCTGTTCCTCCGCTGGCGGTCCCTCGTCAACGGGAACACAACAGACCATGCCAAGACATAGTCCAACTAGAATTACACTCTTCGCCGTGCTTCCCATGCAGATAGGCCCTTTCCGAAAAATTCATGCACAGCAGAGGCAGCGCGGAGAGTGACCCCTCTCGCGAATGCCCATACCTACTACTTTTCCCGAGGCGCCCATCTCGTCCACGTGACCAAGGTCAGCAGCGAAACTCCGAGCAGGAAGAGGTCTCCCAGTGAGCGGCTAATACCTTCCATGACGTCCGCCTTACTTAGTGGACATCCAGCTGTCGGGGTTTCTCCTTCTCCTTCTCCTTCTCCTTCTCCTTCGCCTTCGCCTTCGCCCGCTACCACCTGGGCAGCCAATTCCGAGGACGAGAGAAAACCATCCCCATCGGTATCGATCCCATCGAATTGCGTCTGGGTTAAGCCAGAGAATGCCGAGGTAGCCTCTAAGAAACTCAACTGTCCGTCGGCATCTTCATCGGCGCTCTCGAAGGCATCGATGAGTTCCTGGGAAATCTCCATCAGTTCCCCTTCCCCTTCCCCTTCGCCTTCGCCTTCGCCTTCACCTTCACCTTCACCTTCACCTTC
>JAUIMA010000624.1 GCA_030432675.1 Candidatus Hydrogenedentota bacterium
TACCTTCCGGGTCCGTGGTGATATTGTGGATATTTTTCCTTCCTACGAAGCCGAGCGGGCCGTGCGGGTGGAGTTTTTCGGCGACGAAATTGAGTCGCTGGTGGAGATTGACCCCTTGCGCGGGACCGTGCTCCGCAAGCTGCGGCGCACTGCCATCTATCCCAAGACCCACTATGCCACGACGCGGAACCGTCTGGAGAAGGCCATTGAAGGTATTAAGGACGAGCTGGAAGAGCGGTTGCTCGAGCTCAACAATGCCAACGACATTCTCTACGCCCAACGGCTTGAGCAGCGCACCCGCTATGATCTGGAAATGCTCAAGGAAATCGGTTTCTGCTCGGGCATCGAAAATTATTCGCGCCACCTGGAGGGACGTCCCCCTGGCGAGCCGCCCTATACGCTGATGAATTATTTCCCCGATGATTACCTGCTGATTATCGATGAGAGCCATATCTCCGTGCCCCAGGTGGGCGCCATGTATAAGGGCGACCGCTCCCGCAAAGATAAGCTGGTGGAGTATGGGTTTCGTTTGCCCTGTGCGCGAGACAATCGGCCCTTGAAATTCGATGAGTTTGAAGGCCGCATGGGCCAGACCATCTATGTGAGCGCCACGCCGTCGAAGTATGAATTGGAGCAATCAGAGGGGCTTATCGTCGAGCAGGTGGTTCGCCCGACGGGCCTCGTGGATCCCGTAGTGGAGGTGCGCCCGGCTACCGACCAGGTAGACGACCTGCTGGGCGAAGTGCGCATTCGTGCGGAGCGGGGAGAGCGGGTGCTGGTCACCACCCTGACCAAGCGCATGGCCGAAGACCTTACGTCCTATTTTTCAGACCTCAACGTGCGGGTCCGTTATATGCACAGTGACGTGGATACCCTGCAGCGCATTGAGCTGATTCGCGAACTGCGCCAGGGGGAATACGACGTGCTCGTGGGGATTAATCTCCTGCGCGAAGGCCTCGACATTCCGGAAGTCTCGCTGGTGGCCGTGCTCGACGCCGACAAGGAAGGTTTCCTCCGCTCAGAGACCAGTCTCATTCAGACCTGTGGCCGGGCGGCGAGAAACGCCGAAGGCGTGGTCATCCTCTATGCAGATAAGGTGACGGGCTCGATGGAGCGGGCAATGTCTGAAATGGACCGGCGCCGCGAAAAACAATTGGCCCACAACAAGGCCCATGGCATTACACCGAAATCGGTGACCAAATCCATTCCCGATCTGCTGGGCACCCTCTATGAACGAAAAGAGGCCAAGGGATTCAAGCCCCTGGCCGCCGAAGACCCCGACCTCTATGTGGCCGATGGCGATATCAACAAGACCATCAAGAAGCTGGAGAAATCGATGAAGGAGGCGGCGGGGAAAATGGATTTCGAAAAAGCCGCCGAGTTTCGCGACCGCATGCTGGCCTTGGAACGGCGGCAAATTGAATTGGGGATTTAGAAGTTTGACGGGTGAAGTTTGAAGGGTGACGGGTGGAGCTCTTCGGGAGTCAGACATTTCTGTGTGAGAAGATTCGCGGTAGAGGGCTTGTCGCTTCCACACGCCCACGCGTCGTTCCAGCGGCCAATTGGTTGTCGGTACAGATTTACGCAGTGTAGTAACGACGCAACATACTAGCCCACTCGAATAGCACTTGAATTTTACGTCGTGGCGCGGTATCGTTAAGTTGGGCTCGGGGAGAGGCGTAAGGGTCGCCTCATGGCTAGCAAGTGTCGCGCTGTGCCTGTTCCAGAATTGGAAGGGTTCGAGCGTCAGTTTCGTGCACTCCACAAGGATTGGCACTATTTCTACAAACTTATTCAGGCCTATGGGGATCCCCGTGCCGATTCGGAGCGACGCCGCGCCCTGGAAATAGCCTTTCTGGAGCTCAAGTCCCGGATCTCCTGCGACTATTCGGTACTCACCGCCTGGCGCTCTGGAGCCTGCGGTATTCCGTCGGGCATCAGCGACGTCTTCGCCGAGGGCACCACGCTGAAGTCGCTTTCCGCCGACGTGGAAGGGGGACGGGGTATTATCGAAGAAGAGTGGCGTGTTGTCGATGAGGCCCTGGGGTACATTCGTCAGTTGCTGCGGGAATGTCACCAGAAAACCAAACCCGGTAAACCGGCCAAATTGCCGGTAGAGCTCTTTGCCGAATGTAAGACCGGCCAGGCCATCGAAAAACACAGCGTATTGTGCCGTGCCCTGCAGGCTGACTGGCGTCGGGTTCATGCCCTGATGGATGCCTACATTCACCCCCAGGCCGACAAGCGCAGGCTCGAGGAAGAGTTGCTGGAACTCAAAAGCAAGATTGCCTGCGAGTATCCCACCCTCCCGTCGTGGTTCGGCGGACGCGATGAAGTGGCCGTCGCGCTGGAACGTATTCTCGACGGCCATTCCACGCTGGCGTCCCTCGCCGATGGACGGTGGAGTAACGGGCGTACCCACAAAGAATGGAGGTCGGTGGACGAGTCTATCGGAGAGATTCGCAGCCGTCTGACGTTGGCCCGTGCGGATTTGGCGCGGGGCAAAGACGTGGCATTGCCACAAGGTATCGTGGTTCAATCACCGCGACGGCCCTTCCCGGTCAAGAAAGTATTGATTCGTCTCTCCGCCCTGTTCCTCATCGTGATTGCTGTGGCGACGGTCTATTTTCTCCGTAATTTCGTAGGTGTCGGGGCGCCGGAGGCCGGCGCAGGTATCGAGGTGTCGGCGACCCTGGAAGATGAAAAGCAGGCGGAGGCCGTGCTTGCCGTAATGAATGAATCTTTTGTGCGGGGCGATGTGGATATGTTTATGACGACCATCGCCAATGATTTTACCGACGACGAGGGCAATGGGCGGCGGGCTCTCCGTATCGTTTTGCAGGCCTATCACACCAAAGGCGATTTCAAGTTCGCCCGGGTAATCTGGAGTCGTGCTGAGTTTACCCGGCAGGATGAGTGGATTTATGCCAACCCGGTCATCATCCAAGCCAATGTGGAAGGCGAACGGGACCTCTATATCAAGATGGGCTTCAAGCAGGTGGGGGGAAAGTGGCTGATTTCATCGGCGGGCGGCTATGGGTGAGTACACAATAGGGATGGGTGTTTTGTATGCGATGAATGAGAGATAACGGAATCTATTCCTGTCAGGGACGTTTAATTGGAGTTCCATCGGATTCCCCTCCTGGGAGGAGGCAGGGGTGGGCTTACGATGCCTATTGTGACGTGACCCACCCCAACCCCTCCGAGGAGGGGAGTTTTTTTGAGTTCAGATGGGGCGCACGCAGATGAGGCTCACGTAGATGACCCCTGCACCATCACCCCCGCTGGCGTCCCTGCAGTCCCTGACGTGTCTTCTCCCCCTAATTGGGGATCACGATATTGCGCTGGACCACCTCAGTGTTCCCCGCTTCATCGGTCACAATGAAAGAGATGGTCTGGGGGCCTGGCGGCAGGTCTTCGTCCCGTTCCCACGCGATCT
>JAUIMA010000625.1 GCA_030432675.1 Candidatus Hydrogenedentota bacterium
CAACGGCCCCGGAAGTGCCCTTCACCCTGGTAAACGATTTGCACCAGTGGGAACAGTGGTCCCCCTGGGCCAAACTGGACCCTGCGATGGAAATCACCTATGGCGGTTCCGATGCGGGTGTAGGCGCAACCTATGCCTGGAGTGGAAACAGTGATGTGGGTGCCGGAAAAATGACGATCACGAAAAGCACACCGGGGGAAGAAATCCTCATCGACCTGGAGTTCCTGAAGCCTTTCGAGGCTCAAAATACCACGGTGTTCAGCTTTGCCGCAGAAGGAGACGCCACGAAGGTTACCTGGCGTATGAACGGCACCAATACCTTCATGGGGAAAGCCATGGGACTCTTCATGGACATGGACCGCATGATTGGCGAGAGCTTCGAACAAGGCCTTGCCGACCTTAAGACCCTTTCTGAAACGAAGAACCCGAGCCCGGCGGCGTAACGGGCTACCAACAGAGGATAGACACGACCATGACGGATTCGACGCAGGACCTTCCCTCAAACAACAAGATGCGCTGGGCGGGCTACCTCCTCAGTGCTTTCCCCGTGCTCATGTTGCTCATGAGCGCTGTCATGAAAATCACCAAGAACGCCATGGTCATGGAGGGCATGCCGCAGATGGGCTACCCCGTGGCCCTGGCCGTGCCCATTGGGGTGGTGGAACTGCTTTGCACGGTGCTCTATCTCATCCCCCGCACGTCGGTACTGGGAGCCATTCTGCTCACGGGCTATCTGGGCGGGGCCACGGCCACCCATGTGCGCATCGAAGAGGCCTTTATCGGCCCGGTGGTCTTCGGCATCCTGCTGTGGGGCGGCCTGTATCTGAGAGACGCGCGAATCCGTGCCTTAATCCCTTTTCGCAAACCCCCGTCGAAACCCCTTGAGGACGAAATCTGAACACCATGAACTCCCATGAACTCTCTATCACCCGGCTCATCGATGCGCCACGGGAGCGCATTTTTGAGGCCTGGACCGATCCGGAACAGTTGAAACAATGGTTTGCGCCGAAACCGATCACCACCCCTGAGTGTGAAATGGACCCGCGCCCGGGCGGTATCTTCCGCACCCTCATGCGGGGCGAAGACGGCACGGAATACCCGGGCACCGGGGTCTTTCTGGAGGTGGTGGCACCGGAACGCATCGTGTTTACCGACGCCTTCCTCCCGGGCTGGATCCCGGCAGAAAAGCCTTTCATGACCGCCATCATCACCCTTACGGTGGAATCGGGAAAGACCCGCTACACCGCGCAGGTCCGCCACTGGAACGAAGACGATCTCAAGCAACACGAAGCTATGAATTTTCACGAAGGATGGGGAACGTGCATCGACCAGCTGGAAGCGCTGGTAACGCGCCCCTCATGAGCCCCCCAAGACACTATCTCCTGGAAAGGAACTGCCCCCATGAAAGTCGAAGCCTATTTGTTTTTTAATGGACGCTGTGAAGAGGCGATCGCATTCTACAAGACTGCCATTGACGCGCAGGTGGCCATGAGCATGCGCTTCAATGAAATGCCAGAACCCCGGGAAGAAGGTGCCATTCCACCGGGCATGGAAGACAAGATTATGCACGCCAGCCTGCGCATCGGGGAAACGATGGTGATGGCTTCCGATGGCTATTGTCAGGATACGGCTCACTTCGATGGCTTTTCCTTGCATATTGAGACCGCCAGTAAAGAGGAGGCCGATCGCCTCTTCAAGGGGCTCTGTGACGGAGGCACGGTCACGATGCCCCTGGAAGAGACCTTTTGGTCCCCCTACTTTGGCATGGTCACCGACAAATTTGGCGTAAACTGGATGATTGATGTCGCCCAGCCCGCTTGAATAAAATCGACCTCACGGTCCGGGCGGGCAGGTGTATGACACCCTGCCCGCCCGGTGTTTCGGGTCCACGGCTATTGAGTGGCCCCGCCCGTTCGGGGCACAATAGGGCCAATTCGATTGTAAGGGGCAATCTGTTGCCCATAACCCCACCCCGGAGCCCTTCATGAACAAATCCCTCCTCATACGTATTTTCCAACCGGTGCCCCAGAACAATGCCACCTCAACCGCTCTGCTGTTACTCCGGCTCGTCGCGGGCCTGGCCTTCGTCTACCACGGTTGGGGAAAAATTCAGGCACCCTTCAGCTGGATGGGACCCGACGCATCGGTGCCCGGCATCTTCCAATTTCTCGCGGCCCTTTCTGAGTTTGGCGGTGGTATCGCGTGGATGATTGGCCTGGTGACCCCTCTGGCCAGCCTGGGACTCTTCTTCACCATGGCCGTGGCCACCCATATGCACGCCATTGTGAAGGGCGATCCCTTCGTCAACCCGGGCGGTGGCTCCTATGAGTTGGCGCTCCTCTACCTCGTTATCGCCATACTATTCATTGTCGTTGGACCCGGAAAGTTCTCTGCCGATCATTTCGCCTTCGGCACACGAAGCACGAAGCCGCCGACCGCATAATCCCCATGTCCTCGGGGCCCCTGCCCAATCGTTGTTTAATCAGAGCGCCACGGCGCATCACCAACGACAGGAGATTGAATCATGGACGTCGAAATGGAATCTGGCTACATGCTGCTCTTTCGGGGCACCGAATGGGACAAAGACCTTTCGCCCGCACAAATTCAGGAGACCATGACCCGTTGGACCGATTGGTTCGACGGGCTCATGGCGGACGGCCGGGCCAAGAGTGGACAACCGCTCGAAAGCACCGGCGTGGTCCTCTCGGGGAAAAACGGGGCCACCGTTTCGGATGGTCCCTTCGCCGAGGCCAAGGAAACCGTGGCGGGTTATTTCCTGCTCACCGTGGCGACCCTGGAAGAAGCGATGGCCATCGGGCGCCAGTGCCCGGCCCTGGAACATGGTATGCACGTCGAGGTGCGCCCGGTTCGCGGAATGTGCCCCATGATGGAAAAGGCCGAGGCCTACGCCGCTGAAAACGCAGGCTGATCGGATGACCCCGCCGGAAGACAGGGCACCGGTCTATCAACAGGATACCGCCCGGGTCACCGAGCACCTCTTTCGTGACGAGGCCGGTAAACTCGTGGCGACCCTCACCCGAATGTTTGGCATGGGGCGCCTCCAGCTCGCGGAAGACGTGGTGCAGGAGGCCCTCATCCGTGCCATGCAGACCTGGCCCTACTATGGCATCCCGGAAAACCCGGCGGCCTGGATCACCCAGACGGCCAAGAATCGGGCGCTGGATATCCTCCGCCGGGAGCAGAATTTTCGCAAGAAGGAAGCGGGTATTGTGGCGTTTCAGGAGGCCGGCCCCCTGGGTCAGCCAAGCGCACCCGACGTGGTCTTCGACTCGGAAATCGGGGACGACCGCCTGCGCATGATCTTTGCCTGTTGCCACCCGGCCATTCCCCGGGAGGCCCAGGTGGCCCTCACCCTGAAGACCCTGTGCGGCCTCAGTACGGCCGAAATCGCAGCGGCCTTCCTCG
>JAUIMA010000053.1 GCA_030432675.1 Candidatus Hydrogenedentota bacterium
CTTGGAGCGCTATCGCTCCGTTGCCATGCACCGCCAGATCCGACAGTGGGATTTCACCAATACGTCCACATCGGGGGAAGTGAATCTCCTGCTCTACGTACGGATTGCGGCCGTGGCCCTCACGGATAGTAGTGGCCTTCGGGCCGATGTCACCATTACGCTTCCGCAGAGTACCGCCGCCGAGGTTTGGACCACGTGGAGCAACCGTGAAGGGGTCTGGCGTATGGTGCAGACCAATCCCGCCCTGCCCAACTTCCGGGAACTGCTGAGCTACGAAGCGGGGCCCTACGACAATTTCCCGCTGGGTCCCGACCGCTACTAGTCGGCTGAATGGTCATCAAAGCCCGTTGTTCCCACATCAGATGGCGCGGGCTTTCAGCCCTGAACGACCCTTTACGAATCATGTCCTGGGGCGACGCCCTCTGTTTCCTGACCCATCCCCCATTCCGGGCTGAAAGCCCGTGCCATGGCCCATCCTCTCCACGCCTATCGGTTGTCCAATCCATGCTTTGCCCGTGGGCAGGGGAGCGGAAGCATCGTTCATGGCCGGACTCGCAGAAAGGCTTGTGGGACCACGACTCCCAAGAGGGGAGTTCTTTCGGAGTCAGGGCGCGGTTGAGGCGAAATTCCAGGACTCACTTGGATAAATTAATGCACCAACGACAGGCCCCCGATGAGACCCTGCCGACATGACCGACGTGATTTCCTGAATAGAGACGTCGTGTATCTACTATTAACCCCCTGGAGATTTTATGAGACCCATGCGTAGTTTGTTGGTAGCCCTGTTGCTGTTTGGGATAAATGGGGTAGCTTCGGCCCTGGAGCCTATCGGGATTGCCCTGGAAGGTTATCCCTACCCCTATGAAGTCCAGTATCACGAAATCCCCGCCCATAGCGGCCCGCTCTCTATGGCCTTCATGGATGTACAACCCGCCACGCCCAACGGGGAAACGGTGGTCTTGCTGCATGGCAAAAATTTCTGTGGTGCCTACTGGGGCGAAACGGCGGCCGACTTGTCGAAGGCCGGGTACCGGGTCGTCATTCCCGATCAGATCGGTTTCGGGAAGTCGAGTAAACCCATTGACTATCCCTTTTCGTTTCCCGCCCTCGCCAGCAACACGCAGGCCCTCCTGAAGGCCCAGGGTGTGGAGAAGGCCATTATTCTCGGTCACTCCATGGGCGGCATGGTGGCCTCCCGCTTTTCCCTCATGTTCCCCGAGCACACGACAAAGCTCGTGTTAGTGAATCCCATAGGCCTCGAGGATTGGCAGGCCAAGGGCGTGCCCTATCGCTCGGTGGATGAGTGGTATGGCCGGGAGCTGAAAAAGAGTTTCGAAGGCATCAAAACGTACCAGCTCAACAGTTACTACGATGGGGTCTGGAAAGACGAATATGATCCCTGGGTAGAGCTTCTCGCCCGCATGACCTTGAGTCCTGAATATCCTCAGATGGCCCGGGTCCAGGCCCTGACCTATGACATGATCTACACCCAGCCCGTCATCCATGAATTTCCCAATATCCAGGCACCGACCCTGTTGATCATTGGTGGACGGGACACGACCGCCTTGGGTAAAGACATGGTGGATGATGCGAAGCGCGCCACGTTGGGGCAGTATCCCCAGTTGGGTAAGGCGGCCGCCAAAGCAATTCCCCAGGGGAAGCTGGTGCTGCTCGATGGCGTCGGACACTTGCCCCACATCGAAACCTACGACCGCTTCATCCAGCCGCTCCTCGACTTCCTCGATAAGTAGCTGACTGGTGGAGCGCCGCATAAGCGCGGTGTGAAAACAGACTGGCAAGACCACACGGACAGGCCCGCTCGGGTTTGTCCGTGTGTTATGTTGGGGCCCCGTCGCCCATCATCACCAGTCCAATACCCCACAAAACAAGGAGGGCGCGCAGGGTCCAGGCGATGGTGCGTAGCCAGTTGCCTGCGACCAATGCCGTGATGGCTTTCTTGTCGTAGCCCGCCGAGAGTTGGTTGTGGAGGGGGACCTGAAGGGTGAAGGTCGTGCCCCAGATGAGGCCCACCAGCAGGACACCGAAGAGTGCCCACAGGCCGGGTAGGGCCTCCGGACGGTACCCGAGTAATGCGATGGCCGATGTGAGTTCGACCAGCATAAGCGGCACGACCAGGAGGCTGATGCGCCGTTGGTGGAAGGCCTCAAAGTGGGTGAAGCGCTCTGGTGTCACATAGTGGAAGCTGGGGTAATGGACCACCTGAATGGTCCAGATGAGCCCGCACAACAGCAAGGTGCTCGCGCCATTGGCCAGTAGCAACGCCACGTCCACGGTCATGCGCCACCTGCGCTCACTCGGGGGCGGGGTTGAATGGTGCCTAGACCGCCATCCACACCGAGCACTTGTCCCGTCACCCAGGATTGTTTCGGATCGAGGAACCACACAATGGCCCTGGCGATATCTTCTGCCTGGCCGAGGCGTCCCAAGGGGTGGAGCGACTCCGACAGTTTGCGCGATGCGTCGCGTTGGGTGAGCGCTTCCGTGAGGGGGGATTCGACCAGACCGGGGGACACCGCGTTGAAGCGAATGCCACTGCTCGCATAGGTGGCTGCGGCGGAGCGGGCGAGCCCTTCCACGCCGGCCTTGGCGGCGGCGATGGCTTCGTGGTTGCCCATGCCGAGGGTCGCGGCGGCCGATGAAATGAGGACGACCGAACCTCCGTCGCGTTTGAACACGCCCTTTGCCGCGCGCACCGTCGCAAAGGCCGTCGTGAGGTTCGCGGCAATGGTGTCCTCGAAATCGTCCTGCGACGTGAGGTGGGCGGGGCGCAGGTGAATAGAGCCTGCACAGTTCACAATGCCCGTGAGCCCACCGAGCTGTTCCCGTGCCGCGCCGAGGGCGTCGGAAACGCCATCGAAACACGTGAGATCACAGGTTGTCTCCCAGGTCGAGGGGACCAATCCTTCGCCTGGCAGTGCCCGTCCGATATAGGCCAAGGGCACCTCACGGGCGTGCAACAGCGTGGCGACCGCTTGGGCTACGGCGCTTCGGGGCGCCAGAATCGCCACGCCTTGGGGTTTGGCGCTCATGCCGTGGCACCACGGGGCGCGTCGTTGAGGGTGCTCCAATCTTCGATGCTTTCCAGAAAGGTCTCTCGGTAAGCGAAGATGGTATTCAACTGGCGTTTTATCATGAGGCCATGAGCGATGGCGCCAAAGGGACCAAAGGGCACTACATAGCGCACTTCATCGTGAATCCGTGTTCCGTCCCCTTCGGATTCAAAGGTGTGGGTGTGGTGCCAGAAGGAATAAGGACCCTTAAGTTGCACATCCACAAAACGATGGGGAGGATCGTATTCGGAGATGCAGGTCGTCCAGCGCATGGGCAGGCCGTTCACCGACACGGTATAATCGATGATGGCCCCTACATGCATGGGTATGGGCTGGGGGGTGAGGACTTTCATTCCCATAAAATCAGGCGTGAGTCGTTCCAGGTTCTCAGGGCGGGAAAAGAAAGGGAAAACGACATCGAGCGGCGCATCGATGTACTGCTCGCGTTTCAATAGATGGGTTTTCATCGGCAGGCTCCCAAGGTTTCGAAACGGTCAGGTCTCCCGGACTCTACGTTCGGACCCCGCCGTTGCTAAACAAAGTCTACCACAGGTTGCCCAAGTGGTCAATGTTTTGTCTAAGAAAGTATAGACAACAACTCAGGAAGTAACCCGGCGTTGGGTCTGGACCACAAAGTAGCTGCCCAGGGTGAGGATGGCGGCGCCCCCCCATTGGATGAGGTTCATGGACTCATCGGCCCAGAGGAGGAGGGCGAGTCCATTGGTGATGGCGGGGTTCACCAGCATGAGGCTGATGCAGAAGGCCGAGCCGAGGTGGCGCTGGGCGTAGTGATAGGCGCAGTGGGCGATGGCAATGGGCAACACGGCAGAAAAGGCGGCAAAGGCCAGCATGTTGCCACTTCCCGTGAGGATGGTGGAGGGATCGCCAAAGAGAAACATGTTGATGGCGAAAGCGGTGGAGGTGTAGACCGCCACCACGGTGAACATGGGCACGGGGTGGAGGTCGCGCACGATGTGTTTCCCCCAGACCGCATAGACCGACCAGCAGACGGAGGTGAAGAGGAGCAGCAGGGCTGCCAGATTGAGTTGGGGCAACATGGAGTTGGCGGGGTCATCCATGAGGATGCCGGCCACGCCGATGAAGCCGAGGATCGTGCCGATAATATAGCGGGGACTCGTAATAACCGCCCGCTCCTCGTGATAGAGGAAATAGCTCATGGCGATAATCATGACCACCTGGGTCTTGGTAATGAGCTGGGCGGTGGTGGCCGTGGTGTGATAGAGAGAGATGGTCCAGGTTGTTTGCATGGTGGTGTTTAACAGCGCCAGCCCGATGGTGTCCTTGGGACGGCGGATGGCCTCCATGAGCCCCGGGCGGAACCAGATGGACGAGATCACCACCAGGATGACGGCGGCGGAACCATAGCGCAGGAAGGCCTGGGTGTAGGGGTCGTATTCATCCGCCAGGACACGCATGAAAATAGGGGAAATGGCCCAGCCGAGTACAGCGGAGGCGAGGGCGAGATAGGCAATGACGGGGCGATTCATGAAGGACATTCTGTGGATGGGTTGGAGGGGATGACACAACGGCCCCTAGTATGCCACAAGCCGGGGGTGCGTATCCCGCCGCCGGTAGGAACTCAGGAGCTTGGACACTCTTGTCCGAGGCAAAGGGGACTTAGATTTACTGGCCCACGAAATGGAAGGGTATTGGTTCTGGCAGAGGTACCTATGTCCTTCGTCTGGGCGTCACGAGCGCTTTCGGTCTTGCGTGTGCCTTGTCTCGGACAGGAGTGTCCAAGCCCTGGTATTAGCCGCTTGGGTCGCGAGCCCTGGATGTCTTGCGTGTGCCTTGCCTCGGACAAGAGTGTCCAAGCTCCTGGTGTCACTCCGCAGACACGTCGTCCTTCAACAAGACCAGCACTTCGGTTCGGCGCATGAAGGGCGGCGTCCATGGTGGATTGTATTGGGCCAGCATGGGCGCTCCTTCGGTGGCAACCCCGTCCCGCGTCAAGGCGTCCAGGAGGAATTGCTTTTTTGCGTCCGCCTTCTTCAGGGGGACCCGTCCCGAAAAGCGGTGGGCGGCGAAGCGTTGCGCCGGCATTTCCACCAGCGTGACGTCCGGGTTGTTGGGCTTGGGGATGGTCTCCATCGTGTATTCGCTCGGCATGATGAAGGACACCACCCGTGCACCGCTTTTTGTCTGCTGCTCGGTCACCGGCGCGGTCATGGCAATGTTTTCCGACGGGGCCTCCCGCTCGATCACGGGGGCTGTCATGGCGATGGGTTCCGAATCCGTGGTGTCTCCCGCGCCTGCCTTGGCGTTGTTGCCGAAAATATAATCGGCAAGCGTTCGGAAGCCGCCGTTCATGGCACCGCGAAAGTTGCCTTCCATGGTCACCTCGGCCGCGATGTAGGGCTTGTATTCACGGATCTCATAGCCCGCGTGGCTGCTCACGACCTCGTACTCGGGCGTTTCTATCCCGGCCACCGACACCAAGCCGACAACCATCCAAATGCCTAAGCCTGCCATGATAAGAACTCCTATACTGGTAAGTGAAATAACCACGAATCGTTTCCGTCCTGCCATCATGCCATCCATTTCTACGGGCCTTGGGCCCGCTCGTGCTCGTCGGGCTATCTCGACGACTTCTCACCTTCACGGAGATGGGAGAAATCTTTCGGATATTCCTCCGGGTGTTCGCCCATGTACTTGAATTCACGGATGCTGGTGAGAAAACCTACGACCGTGATCAAGGAAATGAAAACACCCGATGCGAAAATGAGTACTTCGGTCATGATTGAATACTCCTCGTGCAAGCGCCTCAGCGCGTGCGGGTGTAAATGCCCAGGGACAAAATGGAGGGGACCCAGATGCCCACAAAGATCCCTTCGAGTTGCTGGCCCGTGAAGAACAGGTAGACCGACAGGAGAAACGACAGGAAGGCTGCCGCCAGAATGAAATAGTGACTTCGTTTGAGCATCGCATTGGTCCTCGTCTGGTTTTTGAACTTGTTCAGCCTTAACTTAGACAAGGATAGCACGATGTGATACTTTTGTCAAATAAAACTTAGACAAAAAGGATTATAGAGCGCGTGCAGAGACTCCCTGGGGTATGGAGCGCCGGCGGCCCGCCGGCATGGGTGCCCCCGGCACCAGGTTTCTCCTCGTTCCCATGCTCCCCGTAGTAATGCCTACGCTCCCCGTTGGGGGCGTCCCTGCCCAAGGCCTGAATTCAGCATGCGTACGTATTCGATTCGCTGGAGTCATGGTGCTACAGTGTCTTTGGAGGTATTGCGGCATGAAACGAGGTTTTATTGTGGTATTGGCGACGTTGGCAACGGTCGCTGCGGGGTTTTACCTGGTGGTCCGGCCTTGCGTTGCTCCCTTCACCAATTACGGGAGCACGGCTCGCGTTCAGGCGGAAATTGGCAACATCGAACTTGCGCTTACCAAGATGCTCGGGGATGTGGGCAAGGGTAGTCTCCGTGACTTCTTCGACCCCGTGGCCAATGAGCAGGCCACCACGGCGTATATGGCGGCCCACAATACCAACCTTTTCGAGGCCAGTAGCGCCCTCTATACCCGCGCGACCTATGCGCTCATCAATCACGGGCGGGGTGCCCTTACCCTTGAGGCCTCATGGGGAGACTCCTTGCTCAAACCCGCGCAGCAGACCTTGGACCCCGCCGTGGTAAGCAAACTGGGCACCAGCTATATGGCACCGCTGGAGGACGATCATTGGGGTAACCCCTACCAAATCTTTCCCGGCCCCTGGCCACCGACCATGGGGCCCGTGCTGTTTCGTAGCTACCGGGCAAACTGCGAGTTCACCCCCACCGGGATTCCCGAAGGCACCACACCGCCCGACCAGCTGACGGTGCATGTGCCGGGTGCTGATCCGGGAGAGCAGGGTTTCCCGGCCCTCGCCATGGAGGACGTGTATATCTGGTCCTTCGGCGAGAACGAAGTTTCCGACCAACCCCGTTATGACCCCAGCCACACCTACGCCCCGCCCGCCCGAAATCACTACCGCAACAATGCGGCCGATGAATACCTCGGTGGTGGCGACGACCTCAATAACTGGGATGGAGACGTGACGTTTATGGAGCATTACAATTAGGTTGCACGCCGTTCCAAACTGGTCCATCGGATGCGTTAGACATCAGGAGCTTGGACACTCCTGTCCGAGACAAAGGGCTCGTCGGTCTTCCGGCTCACGGGGTGGTAGGGGTATCGCTTCGACCAAGAATCATGTAGTCTCGGTTCGTATGCGCTGGCGTTGGGTGCCATTGCGGTCTCGCGTGTGGCTTGCCTCAGACAAGAGTGTCTAAGCTCCTTTGCGGTGTGTTCGCGCCTATGGTCGCTGGAGTGAGGTGCGCGGGTAGACTTACGTTTGCTTTGCCTCGGACAGGAGTGTCCAAGCTCCTGGAGTTATGCGCGGCGACGGCGGAGGAGTCGTTTCAGGATGGCCATGTCGTCGACGCGGAGGGCCAGGCTGCTTACGAGGTAGGTGGTGGCGAGGATACCCAGCAGGGCGGTGACGTGGAGGAGTTCGCCGAACGCGCCTCCGGGGAGCCATTCGAGGGGGAGGGTCCGTTGGGCGAGGAGTAGGGCCCCGGCGGACAGTATGGCGGCCACGGCGAGCTTGGCCATGCCCAAGAGGAATTCTGCGGAGAGGAGGGTGCCGTAACGTTTTCCCAAGAGCAGATAATGGAGGTGGCGAGGGCCAGGCCGCGGAATCCCATGGGACCCACGAGGAGCATGTTGAGTCCGATGTTGAGGGCCATGCTGAGGGTCGCAATGATGACGGGGGTGCGGGTGTCGTGGATGGCAAAGAATCCCTGTACCCCGACCTTGACCCACGTGAAAGACAGGAGCCCGAGCCCGTAGTAAAAGAGGGCCAGGGCCGCGTCGTGTCCGTCGCTCGCGGTAAATTCACCACCGCCATGGACGAAGAGGAGTCCCACAATTTCTTCGCCCATGACGAGGAGGGCGACGAGTGCGGGTAAGACAAGGAAGGCCGATTGGCGGAGGGCGTGGAGGAGGGTCGCGCGAATCTCGCCGTGGTCTTCCCGGGCCCCGGCGGCGGAGATGGTGGGCAGGATGGCCACGGCCACGGCAATGCCAAAGATGGACAGGGGCAATTGGATGAGTCGGTTGGCGGCATAGAGGGTCGTCACGGCTTCGAGCTTGAAGGCGAAGAAGGCGTCCACCAGTTTGTTCACTTCCCCCGTGGCCTGGCCCACGATGACGGGCAGCAAGAGGAAGAGGGCCTGTTTCACGCCGGGGTGTCCCAGTTCCCACGAGGGGAGGAGCACGCCCGTGTGGCGCTTCATGGCGAGGAAGAGGACGATGAGCTGGGCGATGCCGCCGATCCAGACGCCCGTCACCAGCGCCCAGACAGGGTCCGCAAAATAGTCATTGAGCAGGAGGCACGAGGCGATGAGGGCGATATTGAGCAACATGGGTGCCCAGGACGGGGTGCCGTAGTGCTTGACCACAAAGAGGGGTCCCATGGCGAAGACGGCGGTGCCGATAAAAAAGAGATAGGGGATAATCCACCGAAGGACCTCCATGGTCCGTTCCAGCGTTTCCTGGGGCAGGGGATCGGCGTGGCTCAGGGGCTGAAGGAGTGCCAGGGCCGTGGGGAGCAGGGGCACGAGGAGGATGCCGACCACCGTGAGTACGAAAAAGAGGATCATGGTGGCCGAGAGACAGGCCCGCACCAGTCGCTTGAAGGCTTCTTCGCCGTCCTGCTCGAGACTGCGGGAGAAGAGGGGTACATAGGCGGCGTTCACCGCACCCTCGCCGAGCATGTCCCGCAGCATATTGGGAATCTTGAAGGCGAAGAAGAAGATTTCCTTCGCTGGTCCGGGGATGGCGGAAAGGAGCACCACATCGCGGACGAGTCCGAGGACGCGGCTCAGCATGGTGCCGCCGGCAAAGACCGCGGCGAAACGGGTCAGTTGGTGGCGTGCCGCGCTCATGACGTTTCCGGGGTCTTCTGCCGGGCGGGCAGGAAGCACAGGGCCAGGGCGAGTGCGAGACCGCCCACGGTGGCGAGCCGTCCAAACCAGCGGACCGAGCCGGGGAGGGGCAAGGCGGCCGCTTCCGGCAGGGGCAAGGCGCCCACACGACGCTGCATCATGGCGTCACTCCGGGGGGGCGGCGTGTCCCACGTGAGGTAGCGCCCTTTGACGGTGACCACACCGTCAATGACGCGAATGCGGCCCCAGGGGTCGATGACGCCCGAGACGCCCGTGTTGGCCGCCTGAACGAGGGGCAAGCGATTTTCGATGGCCCGGAAGCGGGCAATCTCAAGCTCTTGGGAGAGGACATTACTGCCGCCAAACCAGCCGAGGTTGGTAATCACCACGAGGAAATCGGCACCCAGGGCGCGGCGTTCATCGGCGAGGGGGGCAAAGAGGACTTCAAAGCAAATGAGGGGTCCAAAGGTGCGGTCGCCCACGGAGAAGAGGTAGGGCCTGTCGCCGGGGGTGATGCCGCCTCCCGCGCCCATGCCCCGCGCGAAAGAGAGGTAGGACTCAAAGGGGATGTATTCGCCGAAGGGGGCGAGTTTCATCTTGTCGTAAATGGAATAGTCGCCATTGGGCGTAATCAGTGCGCTGGCGTTGAAGGCGCGCGAGGGGTTGTTTTCCCGACGGACCGCCCCGGTGAAGAGGGGGACGTCGGTCTTGGCGACGAATTCCTGCAGGGGCCGGAGGGTCCGGGGCGCGCGAAACTCGTTCATGATGAGGGCTTCGGGCCATATGAACAGGTCGACGGATTCATTCTCTGAGACCACGGTGGATTGGGTGATAGCCATGTCCAGCATGGTCTGCTCAAAATGGGGGTCCCACTTCATGTGCTGGGCATAGTTGCTCTGATAGATGCCCACCGAAAAAGAGGCGTCCGGATTTTCATCGGGACTGTCGAGGAGGAGCATGCCTACTCCATGGGCGACGACCGCCAGCATCAGGGCTACGGCTATACTTCGCAGACGGAGCGATTGGTCGGCCACGGCCTGGGTGAGCCATACGTTGACGGTCACCAGGATACCCGAGAGGAGGGAGACGCCCCCCAGTGCCGCCACCTGGGAAAACCAGATGTCCGGACCCTGGCTATAGCCGAGGGCCGCCCAGCCGAGTCCGCTGAAGAGTCGGGCCTGGAGCCACTCCATGGCAATCCAACACAGGCCAAAGGCGGGTGCAATGAGTCCCACGGGGAGCCGGGTATTCATGCGGGACCACAGGGCACCGAGGAGGGCCCAATAGACCGAGAGGGCGAGACATACGCCCTGCTGTCCGAGGATGGCCCATCCACCGGCCCAGAAGACATTGCCGATAAGCCATTGGAGCACGATGGAATTAAAGACCCAGCCCGCCACAAAAAAGCGGGCGGCACTCACCCTGGCCGTCGTGCTGCGCGTGTTATACAGCAGGGGGATGAGGCCCACCCACGCCAGGGGGAACCAGTGAAAGTTGGGCAAGGCCCAAGAGAGGAGAATTCCAGAAGCGATAGCCCATCCATAGGTCCGTAAGCAGGCTTTCATGGGGGGCGGGTCACTCCGTTGGCTTGGGATGGGGGTTCAGGTTAGCGGCCCCGATTGTGCGCAATGGCCGCCGTTGATATCAAGTGAATGGGGTGTAGCGTAAGGCAACGAAGCGAAGGCCTTTGGGCCGCGGTTCTCATTGAGGGTACCAGCTGATTCCCCTCCTGGGAGGGGTCAGGGGTGGGTTCTTGGCTTTTTCGCGACGTGACCCACCCCCGGCCCCTCCGAGGAGGGGAGTGAGTTCAAGACGTATCACGGACCCGCTTGACCGCGGCACCCCCAGTCCCTCTTGAATTCTCTGGCCTGTGCGATAGAGAAAAAGGTAAGTCTCCCGTGACGTCGAAAGAGGGGAGGTCGGCCCTCCGATTCCGACGTTACTCGAACTCCATGGCCTCCATCTCGGCACCGATCCGTTCTTCGTTGGACCAGTTGCGGCCTTTCCAGAACTCCATGGCCCGCTTGCCGTCCGGCGACAGGTTGCGCAGGTCCACGACGGTGGGCGTCACGAAGATGAGGAGGGTGCGCAGGTTGGACTCGGATTGGCGGCTGCGAAAGGGAAAACCGACGACGGGGAGTTTGCCAATGATGGGAACGCGCCGCTCGTTCTGGCGTACCAGCCGCGAGGTCAGGCCACCCGTCACCAGGGTCTGTCCACTGGGTATATAGACCACGCCCGTCTGAGAGCGCGTTGAGAAAACGGGCAAGTCGACGCCACGAATATTCTCAATGCGTACCGTATCCGTTACGTCGAGCTTGGTGATATCCAGTTTCACAATGTCATTGGGCTGAATCGTGGGCACCATATCCATATTGACACCGATGGGCTTAAACTCCACATTGAGTTTTGGTACGCCCGTGTCCTTATTGTAGGTGACGCCCTGGAAAGGCACCTCGCCACCGGCGTTGATGGTGGCCGGCTTCGTGTCAATCACCAATATTTCGGGACGGGAAACCACATCCGTATCGAGCCCTTCCTCCAAGCCACGAAATACGGTATCCAGGGTGCCGCGGTCCGACTCGATGACCGTCGCGGTGAGTCCAAAGCCTTCCCGGGTCTGGACGCCATTGGCCGTATTGTTGTCTTCGTCGGGGCGGAACACATCCCGGGAATCGGGTACCGGTAAGGTAATGCGGGGGAAATCCCCGATGGGATCAAAGGTGTTGGTGGTGATTTGTTCCACCGAGCCGGTTTGCTCCACGCCGTCGACAAAGCGCGTGTAATTCAGATTGGCACCAATGTCCCGGAGTCCCCGTTCGTTGGTTTCGACGATCTGCACCCGGACTTGTACCTGCCGGATGTCCCGGGGGGGAGGCGGGGGTGCGGGAGCGTCTGCAGGCGGGGCTTCAGCGGGTGCTGCCTCTGCGGGGGGCGCTTCCGCCGGGGCGGGGGCCGGCTCGGCCGGGGGGGGGGCCGGCTCGGCCGGGGGGGGATCCTGGGCGGTGGCGGAAAAGGACAGGGTGGCCATACTCACCAGGGCCAGGAAGCTTATGCCGTTGCGGTACATCATTCTTCCGCTCCCAACTCAGACGTAATGCCGTCGCCGAGATCTTCGCCGGTCACGTTTTCGCCAATTTCGCGGGGGATGTCCCCAATGGTTCTTAGTACGTCGGTCACCACCCCCGTGGGATTGGTCAACATGGACCCTTCCTCTTCGACCGTCATGCCTTCATCAAAGATAAGGGTGGGCACGTCGGCCTTTATCAGGAAGATTAACTCCCGGCGGCTGTTCGACAGACTGTTATTCCCGATGCTGCTGCTCAGGGGAACGGGCTGGACGCCAAAAGGCACGGCCCGTTGGATAACGCCATTCATAAACCGGTCGCTCTGGGTCAGCCACGGAAGGGTCGCCAGGTCTTTGCTCTCCGTGTTGCGGTAAAGTCCGCCGAGCATGAGCACCTGTCCATGGCGCACCCAGACGTTGGTTGTAATAATGCGGGACACAAACTCGGGCACCTGAATAGCATTGGTCGAAGAGTCAAAGATACCGCCCGAACCGGCCAGCAGATCGTCCAGGGCGACCGTAATGCGCTGTCCTTCTTCGACGACCGACGCCGTTAACTGAAGGTTGATATAGGTGTCTTCCTTCGTTTCGGGATCGCCATCATCATCCAGGATTTCCGAGGCCACCACCGTAAGCGTCACACCGGTGGGCTTGAAATTGGTAATCTGCACGGCCGTTGAGCCCGCCACTACCGTGTCTTCATAAGGGATGTCCTGCGTCGTCTTGATGACGGTGGGCTTGGCATCGGCGGCGGCACCGACGGGCACCAAGGCGGTCGGTTGGGAAAGAATAAAGGCCCGGCCCTGATCCACCAGCGCCTGGAGGACGACTTCAATATCGCCATAACGAGTGACGAGGCGATCGAGGAACACGGTGATACCCGCCGTTGTGCTGGAGGGGAAGGTAATGTCGGAGGCACTGATGCTGCCTGCGGGCGAGGCCGCACGGCCATAGGGCTGAGGTACCAGGCGCTGCTGAAAATAGGCGCTCAAACCCGTTTCGATGTCTTTGTTGGTCTGGAATTCAATGACCTTGACGGACACCTGGACCTGCTGGGGGTCTTGTGCCGTGACGGCACTGCACCCCAGGAGCGCCAGAAGAACCGCTGTCCGTTGTAAAACTCGCATGATTTCCTTACCGCTGATAGGTCCCTACACACTCGAATCGATGAACGTTGTCTATGTTATCAAAATTCGAGAAGCGTACGCTGAAGGCCCGGGTTTCGCCCGGCCGCAACGAGCCCAGATGCTGCGTTTGCACATCGTAGACCTGGCCACCAAAGTTGAAGATCGTAATGGTCACCCGGACATCCTGCAGCGGGCTCTCACTGCGATTGACGGCTTGTCCGGAGACGTTGTAATACACATTGGTATAGTCCAACTGGAGGGGACGGAATTGCCCGCTTTTCCAGGAGGCCGTGTTAAAAATGGAGAGGGGTTCGGCCTCTTTATAGCGCCGGTTTACTTCCTCGGGCGTGAGAATGATCCAACTGCCATCGGGCCCGATCTCCATCCGACGCCGGATGATGACGTCCTCTTTCAGGGAGGGCCAGACGGTGAGTAGTTTTTGATAGACCACCGAGGCCTTCTCATACTCACTATTATTCCAATAGCTGTCCGCAAGTTCCAAATGGGTGGCTAATTCTTCCGGTTCGCTGACGCCTTCATACTTGGCTATCCGCGATTCCAGGGCCTCACGGTTCGTTTCGCGCTGCCGGACGGACTCGATAATACCGGCCACATATTCACGGCTCAGGGCGGCGTACTTCCCGTCTGGCTCGAGGGCCAGGTATTTGGAGAAATAGCGCTCGGCGTTGTAAAGCCCGTCAATCTTATAATAGGTGAGACCGAGGAAATACCAGGCATCCACGGCGGCATCACTGCCTGGGAAGCGGGAAGTAATGGAGGTGAGGCGCGGGATGGCCATGGAATGTTCCCCGGCGCGAATCATACCCATGGCATCATTCAATGCCTGCCGGGCCGACGCGTTGGAGACAGTAGCGCTGTTGGCCGTAAGGGGCCCCCGGGCATCGGAAATAAGCTGGACATCCGAGGAGCGGGCACAACCCGCTATGAGCAGGGCCAGCAGCGGAAGGCACAGGAGGCCTCGAAACTGACCCGGGGTGATGGGGAAAGACAGCATGGTGACGTGGGGTGGGTTGTCGGTCCTACTGGAGTTTTTCGAGGACCAACTCCGTAACATCTTCGGCTTCGATGGCGGGTTCCATAGTTTCAAGATAGCCATCAGCCACCACCAGATCAAAGTCGGTTTCTTCACCCACTTCCTTTATAAGCCGTTGTGCGCGGTCACTGGCCTTGCTAATCAAAATCCAGTATTTGGCCGAGCCACTCTCAATCTTTCTTTTCTTAATGGACGAATATTCCGGGGTTGCCTTCACAATCTTTTGATAATTCACGCGGGCGGGCGCGTCGAAGTTATCCGAACTGCCGTAAAAGATTTTCTGGGCGTCCACCTTATCTGCCGGGATGGTGTGCGCGGCAGCAGAACCGATCCCGCCGAGGATCAGCGCGATGGCGATGAGAACACTATATGGACGAAGTTCCATTGTGGAACCCCTTCTACCCTCCGGGGCACTACTTCCTGAAAATGGAAGCTCTGCAACTTATAAACATACTAATTTTACGCGTCAAATGGCTATTTTGTCAACCAATTACCGTCTTGTTCTTGCACGAGCGCGAACAAATCGCTTGGTCTGAGTAGGGACGCCTCCACTACTTGTTGTATAGAATGTCACTCCCTGGCCAAAAAGTTCCATGAAATCGAGAAATTGCTGAAATTTTTTCTCATGAAACGATTTGATATCACACAATGAGACTACACTTCTCTTCATTGTACCAGCCAAACGGGGCAACGTGACAGGTGCCGACCACATTTTTGCGGAACTAAGGGCACGCAAGACCCGTTTTGCCGGCCATCATTCGGCCAATTTCACCCGCCGCTCCCGGGTCCGTCAACGTCCCGGCGCACTCCACCGTTCACTCATTGCATCAATCTCACAGCGGGGGGTACTATACCCCGACACGACCTGAATGCAATACGAGTCGGAAGTAGACTCGGAAGGACCTTACTCTATGAATAAATCCCTGCTGAATCTCATCAGCGTGATCCTCCTGGGCGCTTTGCTCTTCGCCCCCGTGGCCAGTGCCTCCGAGACCTGGCTCTGGGCGGTGCCCCAGGCGAAGAAGCCCGCGCGCCATCTCGTGATGACGGTCACCCCATCCGTCGAGACGCGTAACGCCGAACGGGCCTTCTTTAACTGCGCTATCACGAGTGACTTCGGCTACCGCGGCGCGCAGGTCACGCTGGCCGTTCGCGATGAAAAAGGCGTGGTTGTGAGCGAGGGGGTTCTTCCTCTCGACATCAACGCGGGTGCCAACAATTGCTCGATTACGCTGGATGCCACGGATCTTCCGCTCGGGAGTTACGAGGCGGAGTTTTCGATTGCCCATACGCTCGTGCTTAGCGAGCCGTCCCACACCTTCACCTTGCGCCATGTACGGGTAGACGATCTCAAGGCCCGCCTGGCGTCCAACGGGACCCGGTTAGAGACCTTGGTCCAGGCCTTAGATGCCGATGGGCGCTCTTTTCCCTATTTGCGCCTGAAGACGGCGGCGGCGCAGGATGTGCTGGCCCTGGCCCGGGAAAACGAAACCCGTGGTGCCTGGGAGTCCCTGGAAGCCCAACTGCGCTATGTGGAAGAGCGACTTGACGCGGTCCATGCCGGAATGGTTTTCAGCGGCGTGGCCGGGGAGCGCACTTCGGAAATCGGGATGCCCGAAATAGCCGACGTATTGATTCAAGATGGGGCATTTTATGCGGGCGTGCGCCCGGTGTTTTTGTTTGGCGGTGCGCTTCTATCGGGCGACGTAGAAGAAATTGCCCGCTTGGGACGGTATCAGTTGAATGCGGCGACATTGACCGTCGGGCCGGATGCCAACCCCGCAGTGCGCAACACAACGGACGCGTTGAAGTCCCGCCTCGACACGGTGTTTGAAGCGGCCAATACCCACAACGTGGGAATTGCCGTCCAGCTCAATCCGGCGTGGGTGGTTCAGGGCGCGACCGAGTCGGCACCTGCACTGGTGGCCGGCACCCGGGCGGACATCGCCTCGGAAGGAGCCCTTGCGGCATGGGATGATTACCTTGGACAGGTGGCGCCGGCGCTCAATGGACGCGAGCGACTATTGGGGGTCAGCCTGGCACAGGATCCCCGTTTCTATTTCGAAGGGGAGACGGTGAAATCGGGTTTCCTGGATTTTATCCGGTCTAACTACCCTGATCGCCTGACGCTCAATCGCGCCTGGCGTTCTCATCTCGCGACCTTGGACGACATCGAACTGCGCAGCAACAATCCCTACGATACCTATCAGAACCACCGTTCCTTCCAATTTGACTGGCTGACCTATCACCAACGGTTGGGGAACTCCTATTTCGATTGGTCTCTGGAGCAGGCCCGTGACGTCATGTCCGATGTGCCCTTCATGGTGACGTTGCCCGCGAGCGCCTTCGAAACAGGCGAGGCGGTCTATGGGATCGATCGGGAAGCCCTGGCGGAAACAATGCACGTGTCCGGCACTTCAGGGATGAATGGTTTTGATGATCCCGTGTATGCGATGGCCTATCCGCTGCAATCGGCGTACAATACGCTGCTCCGATCTTTTGCGCCCGAACAGCCCGTTTTCAACCTGCACAGTGCCTGGGATTTTCCGACGGCTGGTACGAGCGCGGCCACCTATCGCTTTGTGCATAGCGCGCTTTGGGAAGGTGTCATGTCGGGCCTGAGCGGCGCGACGGTGCCCATGGATTCCCTCCTGTTCCAGACGCCCGAGGCCCTGGAAGCCTTTGCCACGGCTGCCCTGGACGTAAATCGATTCGCCTCGGTGGTGCTCGCCTTTCAGAATGCTCCCACCGATGTGGCCATTCTCTTCAGTCAGTCATCCAAGGTTTTCGACAAGGGCGATCCCCATCTGAAGTCCGCGCTACACGCGTTTGAAGGCAGTTCCTTCGGGGGGTACAACGTTCGATTCGTATCGGAGAAGCAGTGTGGCGAGGGTGCCTTGGCGGATGCCAAGATCCTGGTAATTCCCGATACCCCCGCCGTGAGCGACGAGACCTTCCGTGCTGTGAGTGACTACGTCGAGGCGGGCGGAACCGTCGCCCGGACTGGTGCACCCATCCCCTATAATGAACGGGGCTTTTCCCGGGACGACCTGATTCGCAACACGGGAAAGACGGTATTGGTTCGGGGACTCAATCTGCCCACGGAATATCTCCACGCCATGGATGCGGCGAGTGTCTTAGGTAGTCTGCCGCAGATTCCCCGCACGGTGACGCCCCAGGGCTATCCTCTGGAAGGCGTCCGCTCCCGCTTTGTGGAGCACGAAGGCGAGCAATATTTGTATGTCATCAACCTGCGGAAAGAGCCTGCGTATTGCACCCTGGCGACGCCGACACGAACTGGCCGCGATCTGATTCAAGGACAGGACGTGAGCTTTCCGACGACCCTTGAGCCGTTGGTGCCCATGCTGATCAAGTTGAATCCGGTTCATCTGGAAATGACGGTGACTGCGTCAGTCTCCGAAGAAGGGTCCTGAGCCGGGCTTCCCAACGCCCGCGACATGGTGGGTGATAGCGAAACCGAAACCCCGAACACACCCGGCACAGGGGGCACGTGCATTCCTCCCCCGACGGTCGGAAGGAGAATGTTATGCGTACCCTTCTGCTAAGTCTTGCCCTTGGCGCCGTAGCCTGCTCCAGCTTTGCCGAATTGCAAAACGTTCAGGTGGATATCGGAATACTCCCCCGAAGTGCCTCGTTGAAGCTGTCGGATACCTTGAAAGGGGCCATCAACGTCGGGGAAACGTCCCTGACGGACCAGACTGACGTGGCCGTGACAGCCTACAACAACAATCGGGCCCTGATTCGTGATCGCCGCACCATAAAGTTGCTCCCCGGCGAATCGACCCTCCAGTTCATGGATGTGGCCGCCCAGATTCAGCCAGAGACGGTCAGTCTGCGCTCCCTTTCCCATCCGGGGGAATTGCACATCCTGGAGCAGAATTACGAATACGATCTCATGAGCCCCGATGCTCTGATGAACAAATACGTCGGCAAAGAGGTTCGGCTGATAAACAAGTCCTCGGAACTCACCTTTGTCGAACAGCCGGCCACCCTGCTCGGCAATAACAATGGTCCAATCTACGAAATCGGGGGCGAAATCTATTTGGGCCATCCCGGCTCCGTGGTACTGCCCGAGCTGCCCGAGGAGCTCATTGCCAAGCCTTCCCTTATCTGGCTTCTCGACAACGCCGCCACCGACCACGAAGTGGAAGTCACCTATCTTACCGGCGGGATATCCTGGAAGGCGGATTATGTGGTCACCCTGGCGGAAGATGAGAAATCTCTTTCGCTCGAAGGCTGGGTGACCCTGACCAATGAATCCGGGGCCCAATATACGAATGCCCAGCTCAAGCTGGTAGCGGGCGATGTGAATATTGTGCAGCCTCCCGTAGTCTTTGGGGGCGGTGGGGGCATGCGGCAGGAGATGGCCATGCGGGCCGCGCCGATGCAGGAAGAAAGTTTCGCAGAGTATCACCTCTATAGCCTTGACCGCCGTACCACGATTAAGCAGAATCAGACCAAACAGGTCAGCCTGCTTCGCGCCGACGACGTGGCGGTGTCCAAGGTCTACGAGTTTCGTGGACAAGGCTTCTACTACTCCCAGCCCCTGCCGACACAGCAGGAGGAAAACGTAGGGGTCTACCTGAAGTTGAAAAATGAAGCGGCCAACCAGATGGGGATGCCCCTGCCAGGTGGCATCATGCGGGTCTATCA
>JAUIMA010000054.1 GCA_030432675.1 Candidatus Hydrogenedentota bacterium
CCGGTTAAAGCAGCAGCAAGCTGCCGCACTCCAGAGCGTGGGCTTTTAATAGTTCGGACCACTCTCCTCTGGGGCACCGTTTTGAGCGTTGGAGTAGAATTCCACTTTTCCGTTTCAAATGGGTTATACTGGTGCGAACCCTGAAATAGAAAGCAACTATGACGTTTGAAGAATTTGAAGAACTGGACCCGCGGTGTTTGCGCGTATTGCAGCAAATGGGTATTGAAAATCCCACACCGGTCCAGGAGCAAGCATTTCCCATCGCCGTGAAGGGAAAAGACTTGATAGCCACGGCACAGACGGGCACGGGAAAAACCTTAGGGTTTGCCCTTCCGACCCTTTCACGCCTGGCGAAAGAAAAAGAGAGCCGCAACCGGATGCTTATTCTGGTGCCCACCCGCGAATTGGCCGTTCAGGTCGCTTCCGTGGTGTCGGAGCTCTGCAAGGCCCTCCATATGCGCACGGCCCTCATTTATGGTGGCGTCGGCTTCGGTTCCCAGATATCCTCCCTGAAAAAGGGTTCGGATGTGATTGTGGCGACACCGGGCCGTCTGCTGGATCATATGAGCCGCGGTACGGTCCAATTCAACCAATTGGAAGTGCTGATCTTCGATGAGGCGGACCGGATGCTCGATATGGGCTTCCTTCCAGACATCAATCGGATTCTGGCCCGTGTCCCCCAAGACCGCCAGACCCTCATGTTTTCCGCCACCTTTGCGCCGGAGCTGCAGCGGTTGACCCGCAGTATGATGCGGGATCCCGAACGTATCGAAGTGGGCGCTATTTCCATGCCCGTTGATGCGGTTCGCCAGCTGGTGGTGCCCGTCCGGCAGGAAGAAAAGTCCCGTATGCTGGTGGAAATCCTCCGGGAAGAGAAAATTGATACGGCCATCGTGTTCCTGCGTACGAAGATTCGCACGGAGCGGGTGACGAAATTGTTGAAGAAAGAGGGATTTAAGGCGGCAGCGATTCACGGGGATTTATCCCAGAAGCTGCGTCAACGTTCATTGGACGGTTTTCGGGATGGTCGCTATGACATCCTGGTGGCGACTGATGTGGCGGCCCGTGGACTGGATATTGATGACATCAGCCATGTGATCAACTATGACGTGCCGGAAAACCCGGACGACTACGTGCACCGCATTGGGCGAACGGCCCGGGCGGAGCGTGAAGGGGATGCGATAACTTTCGTAACTCCTACGGATCACACGGCTTTGGGCAGTATAGAGCAGACCATTGGGCGGAATATCGAGCGCAAGCAGTACGAGGGTGCGCCGAATGTCTTGACCCTGTGGCGCCCTGCCGGGGAGAAGCGCAAGGTGGGTCCGGGTGGCCGGGTACGCCGGGCGCGGAGCCTGATGCGGCGCCGGTAAACTGTTGACAACTTGCCGCAAAAACGCTATGGTGGAACCCGGAGCGTCCAAGCGGGGATTGTCTCTGTAACCGTTGGAAGTCGTGGTCCACGCCCCTGTTGGGGATTGGATTTGCGTTTCCGTTCTGCTATAATGCGCCGGGTGATGCGTGCTCCTCTCTAAGTCCCTCAATTGTATTGTCTTAGAGAATTTTTTATCTCCGTTGGAGTTCCCCGTGGCACCGGCACCTTCGAAGTTGCTTTACGAGAGGGAATGAATTGTTCGGATTCCTGTCTAAAATTCCAGGCCTGTTCTCCCATGACATGGCCATTGATCTTGGTACCGCAAATACCCTGGTTTACGTTAAAGGCCAGGGCATCGTCTTATGTGAGCCCTCGGTAGTGGCCATTAACACCAAAACGGGTAAATCCCGTGCGGTGGGTAATGAAGCCAAAAACATGATTGGCCGTACGCCGGGCAACATTGTGGCAATTCGCCCCATGAAAGACGGTGTGATCGCAGATTTCGAGATCACCCAGGAAATGCTGCGGCATTTCATCCAGAAAGTGCACAACCGCAACCGCCTGGTGTGGCCCCGTGTCGCCATCAGTGTACCTTCGGGTATTACCGAAGTGGAACGGCGCGCGGTGATTGATAGTGCCATGAAGGCCGGTGCGAAGAAGGTCTACATCATCGAAGAGCCCATGGCGGCCGCGATTGGTGCCGGCCTGCCCGTCCATGAGCCCCAGGGCTGCATGGTGGTGGACATCGGTGGTGGCACGACCGAGGTGGCCGTGATTTCGCTGGGAGGCATCGTCTTTGCCAAATCCGTCCGTGTGGCGGGCGACGACATGGACCAGGCCATTATCCAGCACCTGAAACGCACCTACAATATGGTGGTGGGTGAGCGGACGGCCGAAGACATCAAAATTGCCATCGGCTCCGCCTTTCCGCTGAAAGATGAGTTAGAGATGCAGGTCAAGGGCCGGGATCAGGTCATGGGCTTGCCGAAGATAATTACTATTACATCCGAAGAAATCCGGGAATCCCTCCGGGAACCCGTCAGTGCCATGGTCGATGCCGTGCGCGTTACGCTCGAGCGTACGCCCCCGGAATTGTCGGCCGACATTGTGGATCGGGGCGTCGTTTTGGCGGGCGGTGGTGCCAACCTCCGTGGACTCGATCAATTGCTGGCAAAAGAGACGGGCCTCCACGTGACCGTATCCGAAGATCCCCTGACGGCGGTCGTGTTGGGCACGGGGAAATTCCTGGAAGAACTGAAGAACTATCCCGACGAAGAAATGTAAACGCACCGCACGGGTATCCATGCAGCAGGTGCATTCCGTCGCTAACCGGTTCAGAGCAGAGGCGCTGGCTTGGCTATAACCCGAATCATGGCAGAACACCGCGCTGAGGTAATCCTGGGGACCTTGTCGTTTCTGTCCCTGGTCTCGCTCTTGAGCGGCACGTCGGCCACATTCATCCAACGGGGCCTGACCCGTGTGGTCAGTCTTTCCAGTTATCCTTTCCTCGCGGCCCGCACCAGTCTGGAAGAAGGGGTGGGCTACACCTTCGACTTCGTGGGGCGCTATGATGATCTGCGCGAAGAGGCCGACGAGAACAAACTGCTTCGCAGTCGGCTCCAGACGACGCTCGCCCGGGAAGAAGAGCTCGCCGCCGAAAACCGGCGCCTCCGGGATGTCCTCGATTTTGCCCGGACCGAAGCCCGTCTCACCTTAACTCCGGTGCGCATCATAGAAAACCTTCGGGGCATGCTCACCATTGACCGGGGCCGGATGCACGGCATCAAACCGCGCATGGCCGTTATCACCGAAGATGGCGTGGTCGGTATTGTGACCGAAGCCCAGGATATTACCGCGAGCGTGGCCACCCTTCATCACCGTGATTGCCGCATTGCCGCCATGGTTCATCGCAACCGTATTCGGGCCTATGATGGCGTGGTGAAGGCCAGCCCCGACTATAGTTACATTTGTTCTATGGAATTCATCGATATGAAAAACGACGTGCGCCTGGGTGATTTGGTGGTGACGAGTCCCGAAAGTAATTTTCCCGCCGGGTTGCCGGTGGGTACGGTGGATGCGGTGCGCGAATCGGCAGGTGCGCTGTGGCGTTGGGCGGAGATTAAGCCCGCCGTGGACCCCTACGCGCTGGATGAGGCGTTGGTGGTGACCCGTTCGGTCCCGGAATCGACTTTTCTTGCGAATGGCGTGCACCGGGATACGTACCGGGAGGCGACCTCCCTGGCCCCCACCATGCCCGACGAACGACCGATTCAGGAGCGCCTTGCCCCATGATTCCTGTGAATCTACCGTTCACGATTCGACCCTTTCTCAATCGCCGGAGTGCAGGCCCATGCTGAGAAACATTGCGTGGGTGGTGGTGGTGGTCTGCGCGGCCCTGATCCAAACGACGTGGCCGGACTTTCTCAAAATCCAGGGCGTGACCCCTGAGTTGGTCCTTATGCTGGTGGTCTATTTTGCCATCGCATCGGGCGAAGAGCGGGCCATGTTTACCGGGACGCTGGGGGGCATTTATCAAGATGTGGCGAGTAAGGTCGCGTTGGGGCATAATATATTGAGTCTGGTTATCGTGGGCTATGCGGTGGGCCGTATCTCGACCCGGCTGGTCACCGATCACCCGGCGGTGAAGGCCGGTCTCGTATTGCTGGCGGGAGTGGCCCAGGGCGTCCTGTACACGTTGGTGGACTATTTGCAGCATCCGAAGGATACGCTTGTGATAACGACCATCGTCAGTGTGGTAGTCCCGGCTGCCTTTTACACAGCTGTGATTACCCCCTTTGTGTTCATCGCCCTGGATTGGGTTTTTGGTGAGCGCAAGCAACCCCAGGGGAGCGTGACGTGATTACCATCAATAATGAGCCTAAGCGCTATGAGGGCGTGGAGAATCGGGTTCAGATCATGGCCCTCGTTCTGGCCCTGGTCTTTGCCATTCCCTGTATGCGGCTGTGGAAACTCCAGATCATCGAACAAAGTGTCTATCAATCCGTCGCCGACGATCAGCGTATCTCGGAAACCACGCTGGAATCGGACCGCGGGGTCATCTATGGGAAAGACGATGTCATCCTGGCCAACAACCGGGCCAGTGTGAGCATTGTGTTTACTCCCGGGGAATGCCCGGAAGTACGGCGGGAAGAGACCTGTATCCGCCTGGCCAGTCTGCTCCGGCTCGACACCAATGCGGTGATGGAGAAAGTCAGCAAGAATGCCGGTGACCCCTTTCAACAGATTGTCATCAAGTCCGATGTGAGTCGCTCGGAGTTGTTTCGGGTAGAAGAAAACAGCCTGAACCTTCCGGGCGTGGCCCCGGTGGTGCGGCCCCAGCGTCGTTATCTCTATCGGGAGACGGGCGGCCAACTGCTGGGCTATCTGGGCGAAATCAGTAAGAAACAGTTGAAAGATCCCTATTGGGAAGAGCGGAATTACCGTCAGGGTGATGTTATTGGTCAGAGTGGTCTTGAGGCCCAGTATGAGCAACAGCTTCAGGGCGAAGATGGCTACCTGCTCGTGACCAAATATGCGTCAGGTCGCCCTCAGTTACGGACGGACCGGGGCGGTATGCCCATGTTGGCCAAGACCGACAGCGCGGGTAATGTGGCGACCATCGAGGGCGAAGGTCGGGAGCCCCGGGCAGGCGAGCCCCTACATCTTACCCTCGATATTGAGTTGCAGGCCAAATGCGAGTCCCTCTTGCAGGGCGAGGTGGGTGCCATTGTGGTGCTGGAGGCGGAGACCGGCGCGGTGTTGGCCATGGCGAGTGTGCCGACCTATGATCCGAGTGTTTTCGTGACCCACGATCCCACGGGAGAGCGGAGCCGCCTGCTGAACGCCGGGGATCCAAAGCCCATGCGGAATCGCGCCTACAGAGAGCATTATCCTCCGGGCTCGGTGTTTAAGGTGATGCTGGCGGCGGCGGCCCTGGAAGAAGGGGTGGTTACGCCTGCGACCTCCTACTACTGTGGCGGGGGCTACAAGATCAATGGCAAAGGCCGGACCTGGCATTGCTGGAAGCGTTCGGGCCATGGTCGGGTGGCGGTGAAAGAGGCCCTGGCCTATTCGTGTGACGTCTATTTCTATAATGTGGGGCTCGACCTGGGGGTGGACAAAATACAGGAATGGGCTCACCGCATGGGCATGGGGGTTATTACGGGCATCGATCTGCCCCAGGAAATCCCGGGGCTGATACCCGGCAAGGAATGGAAAGCGGAAGAGAAAAAGGATCAGCCGATCTGGGACCAGAACTGGTATCCCGGTGACACGGTGAATTTGAGTATCGGTCAGGGTGCGGCGTCGACCACGCCCCTGCAAAACGCGGTCATGATGGCGGCCATTGTGAATGGCGGCTATCGGGTGACCCCCCACCTCAACCGGGACGCGCTGTTGCCGCCGAGCGAGCGTTTTCTCAGTGATGCGACGATTGAGCGGGTTTGGGGTGGTATGCGGATGTGTGTGGAGAAGGCCCCGCCCGATTATCCCAGTGGCACGGGCTGGCGCGCAGGTGTCGAGGGCATTGGCATTCTCGGTAAAACGGGTTCTGCCCAGGTCATGAACCTGTCGCACCATGAAAAGTATAAGACAGAAGAAGATATCCCCTACGAGTTTCGTGACCACGCCTGGTTTGTGGCCGGAGTTATTGACCATGAGCCCAAGGTGGCCATCTGCATCCTGGTGGAGCATGGTCACCATGGCAGCACGGCGGCCAGTGTGTTGGCCAAGCCGCTCATCGAGTATATGTATCGGGAGCGCAACCTGGAATCGGTACAGGTGGCCCAGTCCAGCTCGGAGGGCGCATGAGTCGCGGTGCCCACGATTATCAGGCGGAAGACGCCATTGTGCGGGCCATCAACTTCCGCAACCTGCGGCGCATTGACTGGCTGTTGCCTATTTTCGTGTTGAGTCTGGCGGCCATTGGTTGGGTCACCATGAATAGCGCGAGTGCCCACACGGGGGGCAACCAACACGAAAAGCAGGTGCTCTTCTTTATCGCGGGTGCGTTCATCGCGGCGGGTATTATCTGTATTGATTACCGTGCGCTGGTGGCCTTTGCTCCCGTGATGTATGGGGGCGTAATACTGTTACTGTTGGCTGTTCTGCAATTTGGTCCGGAGATCAAGGGCAGTCAGCGTTGGCTGGATTTGGGGCTCTTTCGTATCCAGCCTTCGGAAATTACCAAGCTGGTGATGGTCTATTTTCTGGCCTGGTACCTCCACACCCTCGGTCCGAAGATTCGGAAACTGCATTGGTTTGTGCTCACCTTCGTGTTGACGGGGGTACCCATGTTGCTCATTCTGAAGCAGCCGGATTTGGGCACAGCGGCCTGTCTTGGCCCCCTCGTGATTGTCATGCTCTTCGTCGCCGGATGCCGATTGTGGCACGTGGGGCTGGTGGTGCTGGTGGGCTTGTCGGTGGTTCCCTTCGCGTGGTTCCAGATTCATGACTTTAACCCGAGTCCGAAGAGCTGGGAGCAGGAGAAGCAGAAAGCCGAGTTCTATGAGAACAAGGAATGGTACGATCTGCACTGGCACCAGAAGATGCGAATCTATACCTTTGTGCACCCCGATTTCGCGCCCCGGGGCAGCAATTGGCAGGCCTACCAGAGTTTTGTGACGGTGGGCAGCGGTGGTCTGGCGGGCAAGGGCTTCAAGCAGGGTACCAACACCCGGCTGAACTATCTGCCCGAACATCGGACCGACTTTATCTTCTCCCACTATGCCGAAGAGCGGGGCTTTATCGGCTGCGTGGTGGTGATAGGCCTCTTTCTGGCCTTCTTACTCCGCGGGCTCATGTATGCCCGCGATTGTCCCGAAATGATGGGGACCCTATTGGCTGCAGGTGTAGTCACGGTACTGGGGTTCCATATATTCTTCAATATTTCAATTACCATTGGCCTGATGCCGGTAACCGGCATGCCCCTCCCCTTTCTAAGCTATGGTGGCACCTTCTATCTGACCACCATGGCCTGCGTTGGCATCTTACTGAATGTACCGATGCGCCGACGTATGTTTCTGGAAGAGGGGATGTTTGGGGGTTAGACGCGTTGCGTCCAGGCGGTGGAACGAGAGAAAGACTTTTATGAGAGAAATTGTAATTAATGCGGGATCCCACGAGACCCGCATTGCCGAGATCGAAGGCAAGCGCCTCGTCGAACTCCAGGTGGAGCGGCAAGACAGCCCCAGTATTGTGGGCAACATTTACAAAGGGCGGGTGGACTCGGTCGTACCGGGTATCCAGGCGGCCTTCATCGACATTGGCCAGGAAAAAAATGGCTTCCTCTATGTGTCGGATATTGCCGGTGCCGAGGGTACGGGCGACATGATGCTGGAAGAGGGCAAGCCCCGGGCCAAGACCCGCGCCCGTCGTGCCCGCCAGCAACCCATCGAGACCATGCTGAAGAAAAATCAGCACATCATGGTGCAGGTCGTCAAAGACCGATTGGGTACTAAAGGGGCACGGATTACCAACTTTATCACCATCCCGGGGCGTTATACCGTCCTCATGCCGACGGTGAGTACCCTCGGGGTATCCCGCAAGATTGAGTCCGACGAAGAGCGGGATCGGCTGAAGAAAATTCTGCGTCAGGTGCGGCCCAAGGGGATGGGGCTTATTACCCGCACGGCGGGCGAGGGCCGGTCGAAGGCCGATTTCCAGTCCGACGCGAAGTACCACTCCAAAGTCTGGGAAACCATTAAGAGCAAGTACGAGCGGATGAAGGGCCCGGGCCTGATCCGGGAAGATCTCAGCCCCATCCTCCGGGTGGTGCGGGATCGTTTCACAGCGGACATTGATCGGCTCACGGTAGATGATGAAGAGCAACATGACCGCATTCTTGCCTTCCTGGAAAACCTGGCTCCCCAGCTGAAGAAGAATGTGCGCCTCTATAAGCAACGTCGTCCCATTTTTGACAAGATGGGCATCGAGACCGAGATTGCCAAGGCCCTTCGTCGTCAGGTTTATCTGCCCAGTGGTGGCCACATCTGTATCGACCAGACCGAGGCCCTGATTGCCATTGACGTCAACACCGGTAAGTTCACGGGCAAGAAACAGCTCGAAGACACGGTGTTCCAGACCAATATGGAGTCGGCCGAAGAAATCGCGCGTCAGATGCGCCTGCGGGACATGGGCGGTATTATCGCCATCGACTTTATCGATATGTCCCAGGAGAAAAACCGACGTAAGCTCCTCCGCGCCATGCGGGAAGCCCTCCTGTCGGATCGGGCAAAGACCACGGTTTCCGAGATCAATGAGCTGGGCATGGTGGAGATGACCCGAAAGCGGGTCAAACACAATCTGGTGAAAGCCCTCTCCCAGCCCTGCCCCTATTGCGAAGGCAGCGGCCAGGTCCGTTCGGTGACGACCATGACCTTCGACACCCTGCGCAAATTGCAGAGCCTCTTTATCACCAGCAAAGAAAAGCGAATCGTGCTGCAGGTCCACCCCGATGTGGCGCGGCGGCTGCGTAATGAAAACAAGTCGATGCTGGACGACATTGCGGAGCGCTTTGAGCGTGAGATTGAGGTGGAATCCGTCTCCGATTTTCATATTCACGATGTGAAGGTGTTGCGTGCCCGGAACCGGGAACCCATCGGAGACTAGTGGTCTGAATCAAAGTTAGGGGAGTTTATTTCGCCAGAAAAGTTTATTCAGCCCGCCGAACAATTCCCCTCCTGGGAGGGGTCAGGGGTGGGTTTGCGATGCTTTTGGTGACTTGACCCACCCCCTGCCCCTCCAAGGAGGGGAGTATATTATAGAATTTGGTGAATGCACCGCAGCAAGTTAATCGCTCATAAGCATGATTAAATGTTTTTGCGCGGTGAGTCCGCAATGCATCGTGGAATTTGACGCGCTACTGTGTTAAAACTAGTATTGCCAAGGGGGATCGCGCACCCTGCGCGGTCCCCCGGCACGTAGTTTTGGTAGAGCCCCAGGTGATAAGGAACACGACTTGAGTCCAGTGCCGGCGGAAACAACAATGGAGACAGCCCGTGCCGAAGGCTACGAGCCCATCCACATGGACTCTCTGCGTCTGGATACCAGTCCCCCCTTCGCCCTCTTTTTTCGTGCCGGGGCCGACCAGCCCTACGTGCTCTATTGCGAGAAGAAGACCGAATTCACCAAAGAGGCCAAGCGTCGGCTGCTTCAAAACCGGGTCCACCAACTTTATATTTCCACCACGGATCGGACCTCCTACAGCCGCTATCTCGCAGAAAATCTGGCGGCCATCCTGGAAGACCCCAAATTAACCGTCCGGGAAAAGTCCGTAATTCTTTATGATTCCGCCCAAGCCGTGGTGGAAGGGGTGCTTAAGGAACCGGAAAAACGCGAGCATATTGAACAGGGAAAGGCCATTGTGCAGCGCACCGTGGCTTTCATGCGATCGGAGGAGTTTCTCCTGGAGCACCTGTTGCGAACGATTTCCTGCGACTACTACCTCTACACCCACAGCGTCAACGTGGTGGCCTATTCCATAGCCCTGTGCATGCGCGCGGGCTACAGCGACGCCGCCACCCTCCGGGAAGTGGCCAACGGGGCCCTGCTCCACGATGTGGGCGAGACGGTGCTGAACCGCAAGACGGCCAATAAATCCGGCGCGTTGACGGCCGAAGAGTGGCTGGAAGTAAAACGCCACCCGGAAGAAGGCTACAAATTGCTGGAAAAGACCGGCGCCCTGGGCGAGATCGCGCTGGACATCGTGCTGCACCACCATGAGAAATTGGATGGCACGGGCTATCCGGAGGGGCTGGAAGGGGAAGATATCTCGGTATTTGTGCGTATTGTGACGATTGCCGATATATTTGACGCCCTGACCACCGAGCGTCACCATCAGAAGGCCCGCACGACCTTTGAGGCGCTGAAGATCATGGGCGATTCCATGGCCGATGAGCTGGATAACGAGCTATTCCGCCACTTTGTGGGTATGATGGGGCTGAGTCCGGCCTGATGGGTTGGGTGATGGCCCGGCGGAATCACGCCCGGTTTCGCGGTATTCGATCGTATTTGACACGCTTTGCCGTTTTTTGATACTCTGGTTTGCTGCATTCCCTTAGGGGATAGATCTGTCTTTGGCAGCGCATCTTCCGGTGGTTCCCTCCCATCGATCGGGTGCGTAATGCCTTGCCAGTAAAAACCTTAGACAAAGGAGTCTCTGCATGGCCGTAGCTCCCCGCAACGAGCGACCTTCTCTGGGCACCATTCCAGATATCTACGAGCTTCCCAATCTTATCGAGATTCAGACCAAGTCCTATGGCGAATTCCTCCAGTGGGATGTGCCGCCGGATGAGCGCCTGGCGCGCGGTCTGCAAGAAGTGTTTCTGGATGTATTCCCCATCGAGGCACCGAACAAGCTGACCCGACTGGAGTTTGTTCACTACTCCTTTGCTCCTCCCAAGTATACCGTACAAGAGTGCCAGGAGCGCGGCATGACCTATTCCGCGTCTCTCAAGGCGCTGTTGCGTCTGGTGCGGAATGAGGAGGTGGGCTCGGGCGCCAACAAAGAGCTTCGCGAGAAGATGATGTTGGAGCAGGAGGTGTTCCTCGGCGAGCTTCCCATCATGACCGCCACGGGTACCTTTATTATCAATGGTGCCGAGCGTGTCATCGTGAGCCAGCTGCATAAGTCGCCAGGCGTTTCGTTTGAGCGCAAGGTGCACCAGAATGGTAAGCCCCTGCTTTCTGCCCGCGTTATCCCCTACCGGGGTGCCTGGCTCGAGTTTGAGTATGACATCAGCGACTATCTCTGGTTGACCATTGACCGTCGTTCCAAGCTGCCCGCCACGACCTTCCTCAAGGCCTTTGGCTACATTGAGCCCGAAGAAATCCTTCAGCTCTTCTACCGCACCGAGCAGATGACCTTTGGTCGCACCAAGGTGAAGATCGGCGATGCCTCGCTGGATCCCGAAGAGGCCGTGGGCCTCTGGGTGGCATCCGACGTGATCGACCCGGAAACGGGCGAGGTGCTCGCGGATGCGGCTTCCGAACTGACGCTTACGACGCTGGAGCGGGTGATGGCTTCGCAGGTTCAGGAAATCCAACTCCTGAATCGTGACGACGTGGCCAAAGACGCCACCATCGTGATGACCCTGTCGCAAGACAAGACCCAGACGCAGGAAGATGCGCTGCGCGAGATTTACGCCCGCATTCGTCCCGGTGATCCGGCGACGGACGCGACGTGCCGCACCTTTTTCCAGCGCCTGTTCTTCGATCCCAGCCGCTACGACTTTGCACCGGTAGGTCGCTACAAGATCAACCGTAAGCTGGGTCTTCAGATTGAGCAGGAAATCAAGACCCTCACCAAAGAAGACGTGGTTGCCACCCTGCAATACCTGGTGAAGCTCCGTTCGGGTGAAGGTGTGCTCGATGACATCGATCACCTCGGTAACCGCCGTGTGCGTGCCGTGGGTGAGCTCCTGTCCAATCAGGTTCGTATCGGCCTGGTGCGTATGGAGCGCACGGTGCGTGAGCGCATGAACTTCCAGGAGGAAGATCAGCTTTCGCCCCAGACCCTGGTGAATCCGAAGCCGGTAAGCGCCGTGATCAAAGACTTCTTTGGTCGGAGCCAGCTTTCCCACTTCATGGACCAAATTAACCCCCTCGCGGAATTGACCCACAAACGCCGTCTGAGTGCCCTCGGACCGGGTGGTTTGAGCCGTGAGCGCGCCGGTTTCGAAGTGCGTGACGTACACCCCACGCACTACGGTCGTATCTGCCCGATTGAAACGCCGGAAGGGCCCAACATTGGTCTGATGGCGTCGCTGTCGACCTACTCGCGGATCAACCAATATGGTTTCCTCGAGACGCCCTACCGCAAGGTGGATAGCGGAAAAGTGCTCGACGAAGTCGAGATGCTCTCGGCCTATGACGAAGATAACTACGTTATCGCCCAGGCCAACGCCCCGCTGGATAAGCGCAATCGCTTTGAGCGACGCAGCGTGCTGTGTCGTCACCGGGGTGACTTCCCCCAGGCCTCGCCCGATGGTGTGGACTACATGGACATCTCCACCAAGCAGTTGGTGAGTGTGGCGGCCGCGTTGATTCCGTTCCTGGAACACGATGACGCCAACCGTGCCTTGATGGGCTCCAACATGCAGCGCCAGGCGGTGCCCCTGTTGAAGACGGACTCTCCCTTCGTGGGCACGGGTCTGGAGCACGTTACGGCCCGGAACTCCGGCACCGTGGTCCGCGCGGAGCGCGCCGGTGTGGTGGAATATGCCGACGGCGAAGTGATTCGAATTCGCACGAAGAAGAACAAGAAGGACAATCCCTTCCGTTCCGACGAAGACGTGTATGAATTGAAGAAGTATGTACGTTCCAACCAGAACACGTGCATTACCCAGCGTCCCATTGTCTCCAAGGGTGACAAAGTGGAAGCGGGCCAGATTATCGGTGACGGTCCGGCGACGGACAACGGCGAGCTGGCCTTGGGTCGCAACGTGCTGGTGGCCTTCCTGCCTTGGGAAGGGTACAACTTCGAGGATGCCATTATCCTGAGTGAAGAGTTGGTGAAAGAAGATGTGTTCACCTCCATTCACATTCAGGTGTATGAGCTTGAAGCCCGTGACACCAAGCTGGGTCCGGAAGAAATCACGCGCGACATTCCGAATGTGAGTGAAGATGCGCTGAAGAACCTGGACGAGAGCGGTATTGCCTGCATCGGCTCCAAAGTGGGCCCCGGCGATATTCTGGTGGGTAAGGTAACGCCCAAGGGCGAAACCGAGCTGGCTCCGGAAGAAAAACTGCTGCGCGCTATCTTTGGTGAAAAGGCCGAAGACGTACGCGACGCTTCGCTGACCATGCCTCCCGGATCGAATGGGGTCGTGGTAGACGTGAAGGTCTGCAGCCGGAAAGACAAAGCCACCGATGCCCAGTCCAAGAAGGCGCTGCTGGCGGAAGTGAACAAGGTCAAGCGTCAATATGACGACCGCATCGCGGAAATCCGGGCCACCTTCGTGGACATGGTTCGTGATGATCTCGTTGGTCTGAAGATTCTTGAAGACGTATACGATCACAAGACGGAAGAGCTGGTGCTTGAAAAGGCCAAGCGTATCCGTATGGCCCACCTGGACAAGGGTGACTACAGCGTGCTGGCCCGTCTTCGCATTGAAGACAAGAAGACCCAGCAGCAGCTGACCCGTCTGGTGAATATGGCCGCCATGGAAGAAGCCAAGCTGATTGCCTTCCGCGACAGCCAGATTGAGCGCATGCGCAAGGGCGACGAACTGCCCCCGGGCGTGATTAAGCTCGTCAAGGTCTTCGTGGCCAAGAAGCGCCGCATGTCGGTCGGTGACAAGATGGCCGGTCGTCACGGTAACAAGGGTGTGGTCTCCCGGGTCGTGCCCGTGGAAGACATGCCCTTCCTGCCCGATGGCACGCCGGTGCAGATTCTCTTGAATCCGCTGGGCGTACCGTCCCGAATGAACGTGGGACAGCTGCTGGAGACCCACCTGGGTTGGGCAGCCAAGGCCCTGGGCATGAAGATCGCCACGCCGGTATTCAACGGTGCGACGGAAGAAAATATTGTGGAGTTCCTGAACAAAGCGGGTCTGCCGGCATCCGGTAAGATTCGTCTGCGGGATGGCCGCTCCGGTGCGGAAATGAATCAGGAAACCTGCGTGGGTCAGATTTACATGCTGAAGCTGAACCACCTGGTGGACGACAAGATTCACGCGCGGGCGATTGGGCCGTACTCGTTGGTGACGCAGCAGCCGCTGGGTGGTAAAGCCCAGTTTGGTGGCCAGCGTTTTGGTGAGATGGAAGTGTGGGCCCTGCAGGCCTATGGCGCCGCCTACACCTTGCAGGAGCTGCTGACCTTCAAAGCGGACGATATTCAGGGCCGTACGAAGGCCTATGAAGCTATCGTGAAGGGCGAACGTGAAGTGGAGCCGGGTACGCCCGAATCCTTCAACGTGCTTGTGCGCGAAATACAGAGTTTGTGTCTGGATGTGATCAAGCTGGTTAAGGTTGATGGCACCACCGAAATCGAAGACGAAGAACCTCTGGAGGACTAAGACGTTGGCCAAATATATTGCTACGACTGGTGAACGATTTGACGCGCTGGCCATCCGAATGGCTTCCCCAGAGGAGATCCTCAAGTGGTCTCGTGGTGAGGTTAAAAAGCCGGAAACCATCAACTATCGAACCTTCAAGCCCGAGAAAGACGGCTTGTTCTGCGAACGTATCTTCGGTCCGGTAAAGGACTGGGAATGCGGTTGCGGTAAATACAAAAAAGTAAAACACCGCGGTATCACGTGTGACCGTTGCGGTGTGGAAATCACCGAATCCAAGGTGCGTCGTGAGCGCATGGGCAGCATCAAGCTGGCCGTGCCGGTTACGCACATCTGGTTCTTCAAGACGACGCCGAGCTGCATCGGCAACCTGCTGGATCTGTCCATCCGGGCCCTCGAGCGGGTGATCTATTTCGAGAACTACGTGGTCATCGATCCCGGTGATACGGGTCTCGACAAGATGCAGACCCTGACGGAAGATCAGTATCAGGATGCGCGGTCGGAATACGGCGACCGTTTCATCGCCAAGATGGGTGCCGAAGGCGTCCAGCAGTTGCTCGAAGAAATCGACGTGGACGTGCTCAGTGAAGAGCTCCACGCCCAGTTTGCGAGCACGACGTCGGCCCAGGGCCGCGCCAAGGCCATTAAGCGCCTCAAGGTGGTGGAAGCCCTGCGTAAATCGGGCAATAATCCCGCGTGGATGGTGCTGGATGTCATTCCGGTTATCCCGCCGGACCTGCGCCCCCTGGTGCCCCTGGAAGGCGGTCGTTACGCCACCAGTGATCTCAACGATCTCTACCGTCGTGTGATCAACCGGAATAACCGTCTGAAGCGCCTGATTGACCTGCGCGCGCCGGAAGTTATCCTGCGTAACGAAAAGCGCATGCTCCAGGAAGCGGTCGACGCCCTCTTCGATAACGGCCGTCATGGCCGCACCGTGTTGGGTGCCGGTAACCGTCCGCTTAAGTCCCTCAGCGACATGCTGAAAGGTAAGCAGGGTCGTTTCCGCCAGAACCTTCTCGGTAAGCGGGTCGACTACTCGGGCCGTTCGGTTATCGTGGTGGGTCCGGAGCTCAAGCTGCACCAGTGCGGCCTGCCCAAATACATGGTGTTGGAGCTCTTCGAGCCCTTCATCATTCATCAGCTGAAAGAACGGGGTATTTCCTCGACGATTAAGGCGGCCAAGCGCGCGATTGCCCAGGGCCGCACGGAAGTCTGGGATATTCTGGAAGACGTTATCCAGGATCACCCGGTACTGTTGAACCGTGCTCCTACCCTTCACCGACTCGGTATCCAGGCCTTCCAGCCGGTGCTGATCGAAGGTAAGGCTATCCGTGTGCACCCCCTCGTATGTCGCGCCTTCAACGCCGACTTCGATGGTGACCAGATGGCCGTGCACGTGCCGCTCATGCCGGCTGCCCAGTTGGAAGCCCATCTGTTGATGATGTCTTCCTCCAATATCTTCTCGCCGTCCGACGGCTCCCCCATCGTGACGCCGTCGCAGGATATCGTTCTCGGTATCGCCTGGCTGACGCGGATTCGTCCGGGTGCCAAGGGTGAATGGAAGCCCGAGTGGACCACCGAAGACGGTAAATTGCTCCAGCCGGGAAAGGTGTTCATGGATGCCTCGTCGGTGGTGCTGGCCCATGAGATGGGCGAGGTAGACACCCACGCCGCGATCAAAGTCGATACGGCAGAGGGCATTGTGGATACGTCGGTAGGTCGGGTATTGCTCTGCGAAGGGTTGCCCGATGAAATCACGATTCAGGATGTGAACAAAGAGCAGGATCAGGGTAGCATTGGCGACATCATTGCCGCCTGCTATAACAAGCACGGTCATAAGAAGACCTTTGAATTGCTTGATGATCTGAAACGGACTGGTTTCAAATACGCCACCCTCTCCGGGGTATCCGTGGCCATCGTGGACATGGTAATTCCGGAAGAGAAGACGGCCCTCATCGAGAAGGCGCAGGCGGAAGTGGAACGTATCGACGATATGTACCAGAACGGTCTCATCACGGAGGGCGAACGGTACAATAAAATCATCGATGAATGGACCACGACGACGGAAGAAGTTTCGACCGTCATGTTGCGCCAGATGGAAGAGAACGACCAGGGCTTCAGCGGCATTCACTTGATGTACCGTTCCAAGGCCCGTGGTAGTAAGTCTCAGATTCGTCAGCTCGCCGCCATGCGTGGTCTGATGGCCAAGCCGTCGGGCGATATTATCGAGTCGCCGATTACGTCGAATTTCCGTGAAGGCCTGACCGTGGTGGAATACTTCATTTCCTCCCACGGTGCCCGTAAGGGTCTGGCCGATACGGCCCTCAAGACGGCTGACGCCGGATACCTCACCCGCCGCCTGGTGGACGTGGCCCAGGACGTCAGCATTGAGGAAGAGGATTGCGGTACGCTCAATGGCGTGTGGATGGAGCCCCTCATGGATGGCTCCGACATCATCGCGCCGTTGGATGAACGTATCGTGGGTCGCTTCCCCCTCGACGACGTGCGTATTCCCGGACGGGATGAGCCCCTGGCCTACGCGGATCAGGAAATCACCCAGGAAATCGCCGAAGAGATCATCGCGGTGGGTCTGCCCGGTATCATGATTCGTTCGGTGCTGACGTGTCAGTCCAAGCGGGGCGTGTGCTCCTTCTGCTACGGCCGTAACCTGGCGACCGGTAAGGTCGTCGAGATGGGTGAAGCCGTCGGTATCATCGCGGCCCAGTCCATCGGTGAACCGGGCACCCAGCTGACCATGCGTACCTTCCACATTGGTGGTGCCGCCAGTCGTCAGGTGGAGAGCACGGAAATCAAGATGAGCGACAACGGTTCGGTCGAGTTTAACAACGTCCGGACGGCGGTGAACCGCGAAGGCAAGACCGTGGTGGTAAACCGCGGTGGCGAAATTCGCATCGTGGGTAACGACAAAAAGGAAATCCACCGTTTCGCAATTCCCACCGGTTGTGCCCTGCACGCCGAAGATGGGCAGAAGCTCCGCAAGGGGCAGGTGCTCTATCAATGGGACCCCTATAATATCTCCATCATGGCCGAGCAATCGGGCCGGGTGAAGTTGGACGGCATGGTCGAAGGCGTGACGGTGCGCGTAGACGTCAACCCGGATACGGGTCTGGAAGAGCGTGTAATTACCGAACACAAGCAGGACCTGCACCCCCAGATTACGATTCTGAGCCCCGAAGGCGAAGTCTTGTCCTTTGCGACGATTCCGGCAGAAACCCACGTGGTGGTGTCGGACGGCGACGAGCTGCTGGCCGGTGACCTGCTGGCCAAGACGCCCCGTCAGTTCAGCAAAACGAAGGACATCACCGGTGGTCTGCCCCGCGTGGCCGAGCTCTTCGAAGCCCGTCAGCCCAAATCGCCGGCCGTTATCAGTCACATTGACGGTATGGTCGAGTTGGGTGGTGCTTCCAAGGGTATGCGTAAGGTCAAGGTGTTGCCGCCGGTTGGTAAGGAACGTGAATACACGATTCCCCCGGGCAAGCACCTTAACGTGCAGACCGGTGACCGGGTCTATGCCGGTCAGCGCCTGACGGACGGACCGATTATCCCGCAGGATATTCTGGCCGTACAGGGTGAAGACGCGCTTCGTCGCTACCTCCTCGACGAGGTGCAGCAGGTGTATCGCCTCCAGGGTGTACGTACCAACGATAAGCACATCGAAGTGATCATCCGCCAGATGCTGCGTAAGGTCCGGATCAAAGACGATCCGGGTGATACCTCCTTCCTCGCCCACCAGGAAGTGGACAAGATCCGCTTTGCCGAGGTGAACGAGCAGACGCAGCGGCGTGACGGACGTCCGGCGGAAGCCGAGCCGGTGCTGCAGGGTATTACGAAGGCAGCATTGAGCACCGAGAGCTTCATTGCGGCGGCGTCATTCCAGCAGACGACCCGTGTATTGACGGAAGCTGCGTTGAGCGGTAAGCGGGACGAGCTTTCCGGCCTGAAGGAAAATGTGATCATTGGTCACCTGATTCCGGCCGGTACGGGCAGCCCCCACTACCAGGATACGCACCCGATGCGCAAAGACAAAGCGCTGGGCGATTTCTCCGACGAGCTCGAAATCGAGTCCTTCGACGAAGCCGCAAGCGAGGAACCGGTCTAGGCCTGGTGCCCGCTATGAGACCATAATGATGCCAATCTGGGGTGGCCCGCACACGCGGGCCGCCCTTTGGCGTGTGCTGCAGACCATTGGCGGGCACCCCCTGCCTGTGCTATGCTTTGCGGTGTTTGTGAATTAACCCCAATTCAACAGGTGGGATGACGCTATGTTTCTGCGAATGCGAGTTTGGGCCGGGTTGCTGCTGCTCTTGGCCCCTGCCCTGGGGACCTCCGCCGAGACCGTGGATGCCATCGTGGCGACGGTGGATACGGAAGTTATCCTCCGCAGTGATATCATGGCGGAAATTCGGC
>JAUIMA010000626.1 GCA_030432675.1 Candidatus Hydrogenedentota bacterium
AAGTGAACCTGCTTTACACCACACACCCTCGCCGCTCCAGAATCCTGATGCCGCCGGGGCGGCGGCGCTCCATAGGGCGTGCACACCTTCGGCGCGTCGTGGGCCCTTGCTATATCTTTTTCGTACGGGCAACTCTCCACCTCAACCCGGGCAACCTCAAGGGTGCCACCCTTACAGACACGAGGGACGAGTGGCTCTACGGGTGAAGGGCTGGGAGGCACCCGTAAGCTCCCCCGCCAGGCTCCTCCGCGTAAGGGTGGCACCCTTGGCGTCACTTTTTCTAAGAGCAGCTCCCCACCTCAACTCATAGCGAATTGGAGGGTGCCACCCTCAAAGGGAGGAGCGAAGCGGGGGAACTTTGTGGGTGAAGAGACTTCCGTCCGTGCAAGTGAACCTGCTTTACACCACACACCCTCGCTGCTCCAGAATCCCCATGCCGCCGGGCCGGCGGCGCTCCATAGGGGGGGCGCGACGGTGCCGTCAATAAAACCAGTCGGTCTGGGGCGCAGGCAACTGCAGGGCTTCGTCGAGGGTTTCCAAAAGCGCAGGAGGTCCCGAAAGCTGGTCGGTCATGGAGAGGGCCGTGGCCGACCCTACGCCAAGCCACAGGCGGGTGAAGGCCCCCACGGAGGCTTCCAGGGTTTCCAACGCGGCCTCGTGTCCGACCTTTATCTGGCTTTCCGGGCCGAGAAGCATGCGATAGTCCCCGGAGAGCCCCTTCCAATAGCCCGACGTTTGCCCCACGCCATCCCGGGGCCGCTCCGACATGGGGTCGTGCAGCGTGAGGTTGAAGGCGACCTCGGGGCCGGTCAGGTGGGTCGCGGCGATACAGATGGCCAGGTCGACAATACGATATTGAAAATTCGCGTGGGCGCGACACCCGCTGGTGTATTCCCCGCCGACCGTGCTCCAGAAGTGCTGGGTCGGCCGATCGATGAGATCCTGCATTTGGATGCCTGCGGGCTCGGTCATGGTCACCAACCGCACCTGGTCGCCCCATTGCTTGATGAGCCCCATGAGCTCGAGGAACTGGGCACGGGTCTTCCAGACCAGGAATTCGATGCTGTAGGGACCCCGCGTGGTTTCCTGGGGCGTGCACCACAAGCAATGGCTGGGCGTTTCGGTGCCTTCGTCGAAATAGCCGAGACCAAAGCCATCTCCCGAGCGTAAGATGGTGGACCGGGTCTGTCCGACGGAAGTCAGGCTGACCGCGCCATGGGGCCGCCGCCGCTGCAGGCGGGCATCGTGAATGGCGTCCACGTGGTCCGTGCGGAGCATATGGGGTGGGCGCACCTTATCGCTTACGGTCAATCGGTCCGGGTCAAAGCGCCAGTAGTGGCTGTAAGCGCACGTGCCAAAACCAATACGGTCATAGAAGCCCTGCTCGAAGGTGCTGAGTCCCGCCACGGCCGCACCTTCATCGGCGGCCTCCGCCAGCGCACGGGCGGTCAGCTCAAGGGCCAGCCCCTGCTTGCGTCCGTTGCGCGCTGTGGCGACGCCGGTAATGGCCGCCAACGGCAAATCATCATTCCGATGACGAATCGTACCGTCACAGCGAAAGACAAAGCAGCCGGGGTCGCCATGGACCAGGGCCACATAGCCCGGGCCGGACTGGGTGTAGGCGCCCATCCCTTCGCGGGAAGGGGCATCTTTTTGATTGAGCCAACCGATTTCGTGCCAGATCCGGGCGGCGGCCGCTTGATCGCGTTCGAAATCAAAGTAACGCCATTCCATGGACATTCCCTTTCTCGCGCGCCCACCAAACGAAGCAACCGCCCCACAGACGCCAGTCAGTCTTCGATGATACGCGTCTTTCCGCCGAGGCCCTGCATGGCCGCACTGAAGTCGGGGAAGGTAATGTTTACCGCTTCGTAACCGTTGATCGTCGTCGTGCCGGGCAGCATGGCCCCGGCAATGGCGAGGGACATAACCACGCGGTGGTCATCGTGCCCTTCCACAACGGCAGGTTGCAGGGCACTTTCCTCAATTACGAGGCCGTCGGGTAATTCGGTAATGTTGGCGCCCATCTTCGTCAATTCCTGGCACATGACGGCGATACGGTCCGTCTCTTTCAGGCGGGCCTGGGGCACGTTAACCAGGCGGGTCGTTCCCTTGGCGAAGCAGCCCATGACCGCCATCATCGGCAGGGCGTCGGGCGTGGCGTTCAAATCGATTTCACAACCGGTCAGGCCATCGGCACGGACGTTAATCCCATCCTCATCAATCCGGATATCGGCACCCATTTCCCGGAGGTAGTCCACCACGGCCTTGTCCCCCTGGGTGTCGGACATGTCGAGTCCCGAAGAATAGATTTCGTTGTCCTGCAGGGCACCCGCCGCCAGGAAGAAGGTGGCGGACGAGAAGTCTCCCGGAATACGGCGGTCCACGGGGGCATAGGTCTGACCGCCCGGAATGTGGAATTCACTCCAATCGTCGGCGGCGTTAATGGTAATGCCCTGACGTTCCAGCCAATCCAGGGTAATACCCACATAGGGTTTTTCGTTGAGCAAAGGCACCACCATATGGGTGTCGTGCTCGGCCAGGGGTGCATTGACCAGGATGGCGCTCACATACTGACTCGTGACGGCCTCGATGGAAGTCTTGCCACCGCGCAGGAGGCCCTCTACCACGAAGGGCGGATTGCCATTACCCCGGGTAGAGCGGACCGTGGCACCCAGGTCATTGAGGGATTGGGCGAGGGGGCCACAGGGGCGAGCGTTAACTTGCTTGTCACCCGTGAGCACGGTCATGCCGTCTTTCAGCAGGGCTGCACTCCCCAGGGCGATGCGCATGGTCGTGCCCGAATTGGCCACATCAATGACACCGTCAGGAACCTTGAGGTTCCCCCCGGTACCCTGTACCCGCCAGCAATCACCCTCGTCTTCAATCGTCGCACCAAAGGCCTTGTAGGCCCGGAATGCGGCCCGCGCGTCGGCCGAATCCAGCGGCTGACGGATGAGGCTTTCTCCCGGCGCGAGGGACGCGATGGCCACGGCACGGATGCTGTGGGACTTGGAACCGGGAATCTCTACGGTGCCGCGCAGGGGCGCACCTTCGACGAGTAGCTTCATGGTACTGGCTTTCTGAATGATGTTAGGCTGGTGGCCTGTGAGTGACATGAGAATCCCCGATCATACGGACTATGCATAGGACCAGTCAAAGGCAATGAACTGTCGCCCGTGGACCGTGTAAATACCCAATAAAAACTGGAAAGTGATGCCCATGCAGCAGCCACTACATCGTCTCCTGAAACACCTCACCCGCCCCTTCGTCGCGTTACTCTTGGTGGGCTGTATGCATACCCCATCCCAGGTGGCCACCCAGGATCGGACCGGCCTCCTTCTCCCCGATGGCCAACGCATCAATGCCGCCGGTGATCTGGTAGCCTTTGGCGGCAGGCCC
>JAUIMA010000627.1 GCA_030432675.1 Candidatus Hydrogenedentota bacterium
GAAGGGCTCGTCCGCAGTATGGAGGGTGCCGGCCGTTTCCCAGGCCAGGGTACGATTCTCATTGAAGGCCTCGAGCACATCTTCGCTTCTAAATGACCGGAGTTCACCCGTGTTGGCATCCATAGACAAAATGCGTTGGGAACCCAGCCCGACCTCAGACACGAACAGGTTGGCCGAATAACTACCAGCCGGCTTCTGCACGACTTGGGCTTTTTCGTCCAAGGCATATTTCGCTGATTTACTGACCACCGGGCGGCCGAGGGACTTCGTAGCGTTCAGATCGAGCATATGAAGCTCACTGGCTTCGCCAAAGCTGCCCACGTCGAGCAATAGAATGGAGCCCCCCATATAGGCCCCGGTAAAGTGACTGATGTTGGCAATCAAGGTCTCTTCGGTGTAGTCCGCGAAACTGTCCGTATCAATTTCATAGAGATTCCCACCAAAGCCCGCGCCGAGCATGGCGTGCTTGTTATCAGAGGACATGGCAATAAAGGCGGGATCACCGATATAACCGGTGGCTACAATCTCAAAGCTTCCTTCTTGGTCCTGGATTTCGCGGTAGATGGTCTCGCCGTCCCACAGGAGCAACTGTCCGCCGGGCAGCGCCGTGCCAACCACACCGAAGGCGTTCTCCGCCGCATTCGGAAACTCGGTAATTTGCGTATATTCGGCGGAGAAAACGAGGTTCTCTCCTTCGCCTTCGCCCTCCCCTTCGCCCTCGCCTTCTCCTTCCGCGCCCGTCTCCTGAACCACGCGGTATACGTCTCCATTGATAGTGGACCCCGCCGCGAAGTCACCCACGCGGATATTGGAGGTATCGGTCGTCTCGTTGTAGATGACGGTGTAGTAGAGTCCCGAACCGCTTGCTGGCTGCAGGGTATCTACCAGGGGCAAGGAGGTGACGCCATCCCGGCGATTGATGGTCCGGAGTCTTGAGTTGCTGTAATCGAATACCTTCACGGCGTCCGAACCCGGGTTAAGGAATTGGAGCTCGGCATTCACGCCGGCGATTCCACCGGTCAGCAACGACTCATCGGTCACTACTTCCGCTGTCGATTCCCACGTGAGGGGCGTCGACGTCACGTAGGCATTCAGGAGGGCCTCCAACTCGATGGCCCGAAGCTCACCGGTGTTTCCATCCATGGCAAAAATGAACTCCGGCGAATCAAAAATTAGTGACAGCGTGGAGGAATAGCTCCCTTCGGGCTTTTCGAGGACCGTTGCTTTCTCCGTGGGCGCTGGCTTCTTCAGAACGGTGGCGGGACGAGACTTCGATTGCGACAGGTCGAATATCACCAGTTCGCTGGGTTCACCAAAGACACCCGCATCCAGGAGGACGAGGTCGTTGTTCAGGTAAAGCCCATCGAAGTGGCTCATGGTGGCGACCAGGGCCGAGGCCTCATAGTCCACCGGGCTGTGAATATCGAGTAGATAAAGATTGCCGCTGAATCCGGCACCTAACAGGGCAAAGCGGCCACCGGGTGCAATGGCCATGAAGGCAGGATCCCCCGCATACCCCGAGGCAATTGCGGTAAAGCTATCTTCGTCTACGCCCGACTGAAGGTAGATGGTGTTGCCGTTCCAAACAAGGAGGCGTCCATCGGGCAGGCCTTCACCCACCACGCCGAAAGCATTGGCGTCGGCCTGGGGAAAGTTCTCGTACTTTACAAATTCGGAAGCCGATACGGTATTGCCAAGGGCAATAAACAGGGCCAATAGGGTGCAGCATGTGCGTAGGAATGGGAACAACATAATTCTCCGAAACTTCGTCCGTCGTCAAGTCATCGAACGCCAACGGGCGACCTACGAAATGGCGCCCGGGATTTCCCGTCGATAACATCAATCGATTGGGTACATCACACCTGTACCCGTGGTGTGGGAGAGTAAAAAGGAGCAGGTTGCCCTAGAGCGACACCTGTTCCGCAACGATTTTCCCGCGAATCATTGCAAAACATGCCTTGCAGGACAGATATTCTGGCTTCCGGATCGGCCTACTGACCGCGCCTTCCCTTCCCTGGGGGAAAGTGGCTCTTGCGGTGTTCGTCCCCGGTTACAGCAGCGCGACTGCGACGGATTTGCACCGTCTTCCCTGTATCTGCGAGGTAAAACCAGCCCAAGCTGGCGAATGGTCAGAAGTATACCTAGGCCCTTTCCGGTGGATCAACCGGCGATCAGACGGGAAACCCGGGGCATGCACGACCAGTCTAATAGACTTCATCCACCGATTTACTGGCATATCACCCAAAAAGGAATCCTTACCCATGCGAACTCTTGCCATCGCCGCCACGCTGGCGGCGGGACTTTTCCCCCTCTCCGCCCCGGCGGAACCGACCTTTGGCGAGCGCCTGGGGTGGAAGGCCGATGACCGTATTCTCATCCTCCACAACGATGACGTCGGCATGTCACACGAAAGTAACGTCGGCACCATCGAAGGCTTTGAAGCGGGGCTGATGAATTCCAGCAGCACCATGATGCCCTGTTCCTGGGTGTTGGAGTGGCGCGACTACCTGCTGGAACATCCTGAAATTGACAACGGGCTTCACCTGACCCTTACGTCGGAATGGAAACACTACCGGTGGCGTCCAGTGGCGGGTGCCTCGGTCGTGCCCGGACTGGTCGATGACGAAGGCTACATGCACCGCCGCGTGATGCAGACCATCACGAATGCCACGGCCGATGAAGTGGAGACCGAGATTCGCGCCCAGATCGCCCTGGCCGAAAAGATGGGCCTGCCCATCACCCACCTCGATTCCCACATGGGCACCTTGTTTTATTCCAAGCCCTTTTTTGAGCGCTACATCAAGGTGGGCATTGAGAAACAGATTCCCATCATGATTCCAAGTGGCCGCGGCGAGGCCAAGACCGAGGCGGAGAAAATGCTGCAGCCCCAGATCCGGGCGGCCGCCAAAGCGGTCTGGGATGGCGGTCTTCCCGTGCTAGACTATCTCTTCACTTCCACCGCCGACACAGGCGACGCGAACGTGATGACGGAAGCCCTGAAACAACGTATCCGCGATTTGGAACCGGGCATCACCCAGATCATTCTTCACGGTACGCGCCCCGGCTGTAACTTTCACGCCATCTCTGGCTCAGGTAAAAAGCGGAATGCCGAACTGGAAATGGTGCTGAGCGAGGAAGTAAAGCAACTCATCAAAGACGAGGGTATCATCATGACCACCTATCGCGAGCTCATGGAACGCCGCCAGGCAGTCAAGTAGGCCAGACCTTCCCCCCTTCAAGAACGAACAAACGCCCCATAAGCCTGTTACGGCCTATGGGGCGTTTACTTACTGATAATGCGTTTTGTCTAAGAGGCCTCTTCCGCAGAGGCTTCGGTAATCAAGACGGGCGTGCCGATGGGCAACTCCTCGAAAACCTTGATGACGTCATCATTGAGTAGA
>JAUIMA010000628.1 GCA_030432675.1 Candidatus Hydrogenedentota bacterium
AGCAATCCAGAATCAGATTCGATGCGAAAGGCTGCGACTACCTGGGCATCGCCTTTACGGGCCGCCGCATAGAGCACGGGGGCACTCGGGTGAATCGCGAGAAAGGAGGGGTTCTCGATGGCCCCCGCGAGGCCTTTGTGGCTCAAGGCACCGGTTTCGTCATCAAATTCGAGGCGATATATGCCTTCGCTCTCGCCCTTGGTGTAGGTACCCACATAAACCGAATGCACGGCGGCCCCGGCAGTCAAACTGCCAAATCCCACCATCGCCACACTAAAAACAACCAAGCCCAACAGACCACTTCGCATCGTGAAATCTCCCAAGTACCTAACAAATTGGCAGCGCACCACGGAGCCTACCGTCAACACGCACCGCCAGAAAGAAGCATCTAATCACAATTCCACCCGTCGTTCAAGTGAATTTCGAAAATAATGAGGGAAACGGCGTAATCATCGCGCCCACGACGTCACTTTCCGACATCCAGCCATTTACGGCAGGTCTTGACCAATGTGGGCCGATTTATCGGCTTGGTCACGTAGTCATTGCACCCGGCATCGAGGCATTTTTGACGATCTTCCGCCATTGCATGGGCCGTCAGGGCGATAATCGGAAGTGAGAAGCCTCTCTTGCGCAATTCGCCTGCCAGGGTATATCCGTCCATTTCCGGCATCTGCATGTCGGTCACCAGCAGCGCGAATTCACCGGGGCGGGACGCCAAGAGGATTTCGAGGGCCTCTCGCCCATGGTTGGCCACTACCGTTTCTGCGCCCGCGCGCTTGAGATGGAACTCGATTAGACGCTGATTGACCGCGTTGTCCTCTGCAATCAGAATTCGCCCGTCGATAGTCAACTCTTCCGCGTCTCCTGCCGTCTCAGCCGGTTCGGCTTTCTTGGGCATTCTCAAGGCACTGGTCAATGGGGTGTCTTCCGCAGGCAACAAGGGCACCTCAACGACAAAGGTGGACCCCACTCCGGGCGCTGTTTTCTCCAATCGGACATCCCCCCCCATTTTCTGCGCCAAGCGACGACTGATTGCGAGTCCCAGTCCTGTACCCCCATGCTTACGGGTAACCGAATTGTCTGCCTGGCTGAAGGGCTCAAAGAGGCGCAGCGCCTGGGATTCCTCCATACCGACACCTGTATCCTCAATCTCTACCCGAAGTAGTACGCGTTCATATTTCTCCAACTGACCAATTCGAATATTGATCTCGCCTGCCGCGGTAAATTTTACGGCATTACCCAAAAGGTTTGTCAGGATCTGCCGCAATCGGGTTGGGTCGCTGATGATGCGCTCTGGCACGGGCGCTAAAAAAGTAGTTTTCATGGCGATACGCCGTTCAGCGGCCCGTTGCCGCATGAGGCCCTCAATATCGGTGAGCAAATGAACCAGCGACATTTCGACCGACTCAATATCAAGCTTGCCGGCTTCAATCTTGGTCAGGTCCAGGATGTCATTGATTACCTGTAGCAGATGTTCCCCCGCACCATGGATAGTGTCCAGGGCCTCCACATGTCGTGGTGACCGAAGACTGACCCCGTCTTCCTCTCGAAGCAGGGCGGCGTAACCGAGAATCGCGGTCAACGGTGTTCGAATTTCGTGACTCATATTCGCCAGGAATTCTGACTTTGCCTGGTTAGCGGCATCAGCCCGATATTTTGCATCCGCCAGATCCCGTGTCATCGAACGGGCCAATCGAAGGGCGCGCATACGGCTGCTACCCAGCGCCCAGGCCACTGCAGCGAGCATCACGCTCAGCAACATTCCTCCGGCACCTATCACCGCTGGAGCAATCTGATCGATAGTACGATCAAACCGGGCCGTCGACGCCACTTCCAAGGTCCAGATGCGCCCCCCCACGGTCACATCTCTTACCGTGCGATACAGTCCACCTTGCTCATCCCGTTCCACACTAAGGCCCGTAACGTCATTGGAGTGGTTGTCGAAGTCAAACAGGGTCTCACCTTCATCGTTCGGACGGCTGTCATAGACGTCGAATTGAAGAAGGTCTTCGGTATATCGCGCAATTCCCGCGAAAGCATGCTCAATGATAATCGGTGCATAGACGACCACATCCAAGGCGGCCATGCGCTCATCGGGGGTCTGCGGTTTGGCACTATCCTTATAGACCGGGAGCAAGAAGAGAAAACCAGAAAGATTCCGGTCATCCTGCACGAGTTCGATTCGGGCGGTCATAGTGGCTTCACCGGTACGGATGGCCGTTTCCACGGCTTCCCTGCGCCGTGCCTCCGAGCCGATATCCAGGCCCCACGCTTCGGCGTTGGAAGCTCGAGGCTCGATCGTTTTGATGACATAGAGGTCCGCAGAATTTCCCGGCGGCTTTACGAAAAATTCCGGTGCGTCGTCGGCACGTTCGCGCGCAACAAAGGATTCCAGATCGGTGCGCATCACCCGTTCAATGACGCCAAATCCAATAGCCCCCGGAAATTCTTCATCCAGATTGCGGGACTCAACATAGGCCGTGTATTCACGACGAGACACGGTCTCGCTTGCGCGATAGAGGCCGCGAGCCCCTTTCAATCCGTAGACCGGCAGGCTCACACGCCGTTGAATCTCGGTCACCAGCCGGTCCACCCGGCGCTCGAACAGCAACCTCCCCTCTTCTCGGTTCAGTTCCCAGGACCACACAGCCCCCAACAGCGATATCGTCCAGCAAACGGCGAGCAGCGCGCCGGAAACGACCAGCATGTCACGGCGCTCTGGTGACTCAGCGGCGTCCGCTCGGTCTCTCTCATTCATAGTTGTCATTGCACCTTCAACCAGGCGTCCTCACCAATTCCCGACCCAGATGACTGAAGTATTCGCAATCGCACAAATACGGAGCGACACCGCCAGCGCGATCCGACATTAGTAACAACATGAGACGGAGCGCACTTGTGAACACCGCGAAAAAGAGCCGAACGCGCTGATGCTCTTTGTCGCTTGCTCTATGGTGGCACAGCAATAGCCGGAATTCAATCTACAACTCCATCCTTACGGGCGGTTTGATGTGCCGTGTCCACCAGACGATGCGCCTCCTCTTCCCATACGTCGACGTCGGCGCGAAAGGGGACCGTAACGATGTGATACTCGGCCTTCGATCCCGCTAGAAATGTCTCATTCAAGAAGGTCGTAAAGTAATGTTTTCGATACCTGCCGGGTACGTCCCAGTAACGGGTGCGCCACCCCTTCGGCGGAGCTTTAAGAACCACCGTAAGGGCACCCCTTTCCTGGGTTTCATTGTACACCGCCGACCAGCTTGTGGGCACGTCAAGTTCCTGCTTCTTGTCATTGTCAAAGATGCCTCGGCGCATTACACCATCTTGCCCCATGCCAATGTAGTGGGTCATCGCGGGGTCCCACGGATGCATAAAGTGATACATGAGTTCCAGC
>JAUIMA010000055.1 GCA_030432675.1 Candidatus Hydrogenedentota bacterium
GTCTTCCCGACCCACCGGCGGTGCGTCGAACCCGAGACCCGGATTCCCAACAAGGAGCCGCACTTGCCCCTGCCCATTCGCCACGATGCTGTCCAGCCGCGCGGGTCCATAGACATAGTCAATCGCGACGGTCTCGTCTGCCTTGATTCCCCCCTCTTCCAGGCGCCCAATCGTGGCCCAGAGGACGTCCAGGACGTAGTCTTTGTCCAGGACATAAGGGGCCCCACCTTCGAGGGGACGGACGACCACCGTTTCCGGCCGGAGGAGTCCGGTCGCAGAACATTCCTGGGCAATAAGGGGCGTCAATCGCACGCCCTTACGCCAACCACCGGTCTCAGGATTGAAGACGGGTAACACGTGACGCTCTCCCGTCACAACAACGTCCTCCGGCGGGGGTATCTCCAAACGCACCGGGTCCACCAGGCCCAGCGTGGATTCACCCAACGTGACCGACCCCGGGCCCACGTCCACCTGCCACGGGCCCGACACGTGAAGGGGCATGGCGTTCTCCAGGGGAGCCGCCCCGGTCGATACCAATTGGGAGAAGCTCAGTAACAACGATAACATCATAAATCAGAATCCTGTTTTGAGACCTTGGCCAGTATGCGCGGGAGCCGGATGGATGCGGGCGCTGGTCTTCCTTTTAATTCGCTCCAAGCAATCACCCGTTTGTCACAAGCGGCACCTATTCCTCTACCAGCGGTGCCGTCTGCTCTTTGCTCGTAACGCCAGGCGGCAACTCCATAATCTGAATCTTCCGGAAGTGAATTTCAGCACCCTCCGATTCCAGACAGATATACCCTTTCTTGATCGAGGCTTCCCGCACACCGTTGACAAACTTTCCATTGACAGAAAGCTTCACCGTGCCATCGACAGCGACGACGTCATAGTAATTCCACTCCCCTTTTCCGAGGCAACGGTTCTCAATCGACTTGCTGCGGCTACCACGGGGATTGTCCGGCGTCGTCTTCAGCCCGTTGGCACCGAAGAGTTCGCCATGCACATACGCGATGTCGTTCGGCGTTCCGTCGGCCTTCCGATTGATATTGGGCCATTCCAATTCAAGCATCTGCACTTCCATTCCCTTGGGCAGGCGCTTGCCCTCGGGCACGGTGCCCTCACTCCAGATGAAGCAGCCCGAGTTTCCGCCCGCTTCCATGTGGCGCCACTCCACGTGGAGAATAAAATTCTCGTATTGTTTCTCGCTCCGCATCACGCCAATGGGCAGGCCCTTGCACTTCAACAGGCCGTCCTCCACCCACCAGGTTTCCGGGCTGGTGTTCACATCCACCCATCCAGTGAGATCCTTGCCGTTGAACAAGTCCACAAAGGTCCCTGCTTTCGTGGGTTCGGCAATGGCCGGTCCGCTCAGCAGCAATAAGATGACGAATAGTTTTCCAGGCATTTTCATACGACATTCCTTGTTTCAAAAAAAGAGCCTGCGCTTCCCGAAGGTAGCGCAGGCATCATTCCGCATTAAGAAAGACGAAACTTACAGTCCGCGCACTTCAAATCCATCGCGGTATTTACGGCGCAGCAACTTATTGGCATCCCGGTTGTTGGTGAACTTGCACCGCTTGCCATTCCACTCGAGGGCCTGCCCCGGCAGGCGGTTAGCAATATTGGCGAGCAATACGGCTTCGGCCATGGGACCGGCAAAGTCGAAGTTGGAACCCGTCGTGCCGCCTTTTCCGAGGCAGACGTTAACGAATTCGTGATAGTGACTACGCTCTTCCATCTCGGGAACGGGATAGTTTTCAAAGTCCTTGAGCGGGTGCAGCTGGGGCTTGCCCACGTGAGGAATAATCAGCGTACCCTCTTCGCCGATCAGCATGGAGCCACTGGGCGGAAGGGCGTAGTCGTCGGCCAGATGGGGCGACAACTTCGTGTCAGGCTTAAGGCCACCGTCCCGCCACGAGGCACAAATGGTGTCGTAGGCGGTCATTTCATTACCCGGGTAGAGATAGTTCGCGATGGTCCAACCCGGGTGCACCTGATCACTATAGCTTTCCGCGTGGGCCGTAATCGTCAAGGGCGCATCCACGCCCAGGGCCGAGTAAACGGGGTCGAAAATGTGGCAACCAAAGTCACCCACGGCACCACCACCATAATCCCGGTAACGACGCCACCAGAAGGGGTGGTATTCTTTTTCCTTGTAGGGGATGACCGGGGCCGTACCGCACCAGAGGTCCCAGTCCACATTTTCAGGAATCGGATCGCTGCCTGCCGGGAATTTCTTGTCGTCCGTCGTGAAGATGGCCCCACTCCAGGAGTGCCACTCTTTCACTTTGCCAATGGCGCCTTCTTTTACGAAGTGAACCGCCGTGCGGTAGAAGGGATGGGAGTGAATCTGGTTCCCCATCTGGGTGACCACACCCGCTTTGCGCGCGGCCTCGGTCACTTTGCGGGCTTCATAGACTTCATGGGTCAGCGGCTTCTCGCAGAAGACGTGCATCCCCTTCTTGATGGCGGTGTAGGATGCGGGCGCGTGGGTGTGGTCGGGCGTCGAGACGTTGACCGAATCAATCTTGCCCTCCTCCTGTTCCAGCATCTCACGCCAGTCGCGATAGAGCCGCGCATTGGGATAGAGCTTGGAAGCGCGCTCCAGGTGTACGGCGTCGATATCGCAAAGTGCGACGACTTCGACTTCATCATGGCTGGCAATATTGCCCAGGTCGTGGGCACCCTGGGCGTTTACCCCGATACCGGCATGTTGCAGTTTTCCATTGGCCGTGTTGGCGAAACTGAGACGGGGAAGAATCAGTGGGGCGGCACTGGCCAGGGCGGCCTGCTTCATAAAGGTTCTTCGTGAGGGCTGACTTTTCATCATCGTGTAGGCTCCAAATAAGTACTTTGGTCGCGATCTCAAGCAGGCCCGGTCTCACCTGGTGGGTGGGCTTGTCGCGATATTTTCAAGCGCACAGTGTACCCGCTCCGTTTGCCAATCTCAATCTCACAGTTCTACGGCTTTATAATCCCGCGCGGGCTGGCACCATCCACGAGCACTCTGGCATACTGGGGAAACCCCATAACTCCCATCATTGACTGAGGATGACCGACGAAATTTATGGACACCCATGACCTCCCCTTCAAGAAAATTCTCTTCGTCTGCACCAACTGCCGCGAACCGGGCGAACGGGTTTGTTGCGCGGAAAGGGGCAGTGTCGAACTCCATGCCAATCTCAAGCAATGGGTCAAAGACCAGAAACTGAAACGCCACATCCGCGTGTGTAAATCGGGGTGCATGGATCGCTGTGAAGAAGGTCCCAACGTGCTGATGATGCCTGACAACGTCTGGATTTCGGGATTGGACGAAGCGGGCGTGGAATCGCTGAAACAGCAGCTCCTCGTTGCGGTCGGCTGCGCGCTCAACAAGCCAGTCGACTAAGCCCCGTCTTACCCGGCCTGTGAGGAAAGCACTGCTGCCGCGTGCTCACGGGCCAGTTCCCGGATAAATGCGTCGGAAAAAGCCGTCACTTGGGCGATCGATTTTTCCTCCACCTCCAGAACCCGGTCCGATATCTGATTCCAATGGGGCGGCAGGCCGTCTTCATCGAGCCCCATGACCGTCATAGCCTTCATGTCGCGCATGAGCGGTATATAGGCACCCGTCGGCACCGCACGCATACTCCCTTCCTTAAGCCCGTGGCGGTCGGCCAGGGCCCGGGCACGGCGCAACATGGCAGGATCGGCCCGCAGGGCATGGAGCATCCCTTCCTTTGCAAGCACATGCAGGTCTCCCGTTCCGATGCATTCCAGATTGAGGAAGTAGGTGTTCTCCCTATCGAGACGATGCTCCGTCAGAAACTGCCGCATCCCCCCCATCCACGATTCGTGGCTTCCCGTCGCCACCAACCATACATCCGCCTCTTCCGGTTGGTCCCGTCCGATGGCATCCGCCAGACCGAGGAGGGCAGCGACACCGGATGCATTGCCGTTGGCACCCCGAATATCTTCACCACGAGACGACGCCATAAAGAGCGCCAGCGCGCCGGCCATGAGCATGCCAATACCCAATGCCCGGACAGCCATAGCGATTTCGCCAGATTCCCCATTACGCACCGCGATAAAATCGGAAACGCAGGTAGCCAACACGACGACCATGGCGGCAATCAGTACATAGTTGACTATCCGCAACCAGGGAATGACCGCAGGTGACGTGAGTGGACTGGCGCAACCGCTGTCATAGTGGGCCGTCACGACGATCAGACTGCGTGGTCGGACCGCCTGAAAGCGGGCCACTACATTCTGAGAGGGATACTGAGGCATAAATCGGGAGAGCCCGCGAAATCCGGAAAACTCCATGAGATAGAAGATGAAGACGGCCCCGCCATATAAGAAAGCCATCAGCGGCCAGTAGATGGAGAGAATGCCCACGACAAGAAATTCGGAAAAATAGGACGCGAAGAGGTAGGGATAGTTCTCGATACAGAAGAAGGACTCCGACGACACCTCCGGCGTATGCTCTTTGAAGCGGCGCTCGATATATTCTGCAGCATCCCGCTCGCATTCACTTTGCGCACTACGGTGCAGCAATCTTCCCGCGAGATACATGAGATCCTGGTGGATTTGTGACGGCAACTGACGACCCTTTTCACCCCCGTTAAAACTTGATACGGTGATTATACCTACTGGTTGACGCTGGGAGAAAGACAGCTCTTCTGGCAAATGCGAAAGCACTGTGTTACTATCCCATCAGGCAGATCACAAAGGGGTATTACCATGCGTTGGACTACGGCAACAGTTCTCATTCTTTCCTCGGTATTGCTGATCGGGTGTCCGGAGTTGGTCACTCCGCTCGACCGGGACATTCCACGTGAGACCAATCAGCGCCTTGGGCTGGGCCATCAGCCTTCCGTGGTCTCCTTTTCTACCGATGATTCCGTGATTTATGTGGCGGCTACGGATGGGCTGCTGGCTTCCTTCGACGCAGATTCCGGCGCTATGCGTGACATGGCGACCTTCTATTTGGACCATCCCCCCGCAGCTCCTGGAGCCGACATGCCCAATTTGATGGTGGGCTCTACACATAACCCACGGTTCTTTGTACCGAAATTCGACGGGGGAGGACAGCACGCTTCGTCCTATCAAATCCGAAGCTTTCCCACGGGCGATGTCATCTCGGAGCACGGAATTCCACTCGGTTACCGCGTGGTCGGTGGCACCGACGGCCTGTTGGGACCGCTCTTGCTGCTCAAGAGGAGCCCGCTTAGCGGTCTCCTCCCCCAGTACGTTGCTCAGGTAGTCTCCCTGACCACCAATAACCTCCTGGTGAGCCTGGGTAACGCCGTGAATCACGAACTACAATCCGGAGCATTCTCCCCCGACGGTACCCGCGCGGTCCTGGTCGTCCGCAAAGGAACGACGCCTGCCACGGTGGAGGCTCAATTCTGGAATCTCAGTTCCGGAGAACCAATTCGAACCCTGCCGCTCAACGCTGCAGAAGGCCCCTTCAGCGTGCGCGCCATTTCGCCCGACAATCAACGCGTCTATCTCGTGGGCGTAGAAGACACGACCTATCCGGGATTCAAGACCGTTGCGACCGCTACGACCCGTGAGTTTCTTTGGGACACCACCGACAGTGGGCCCATAGCACCCTTCCGAGAACGAAGCGGTACCGACATAGGCACCGGCATGGCACTGTTCTCCCCGGACGGCAGTCAATTGGCGGTGGCGGGTTCTCCTGTCGCTCTACTAAACGGACACGACGGGACGGCATTGAATCGGCTCAAGCCTGCAGCCCAAGCCAACACTCCCAGTGCCCCAACCCTGGCCTTCTCACATGACGGCTCAACGCTTGTCGCCTTTGGAAGTCCGGGTCACGCCCTCGTCTGGGACACAGCTTCGGGGGATTTCCTCTTCCCCATGCAGAATGGGGCCACAGACTCGGTCAATAAACTCTTGATTTCTGCCGACGGTACCCACGTACTCGTCGCCGGGAATAGCGGAGTTTCCTCCTGGAGTTTGTCTCCATTGGCGCTCCGCTACGCGTCGACGGCAGGTAAATTTATTACCCGCTCTCCTGACAAAAGCCAGCTGCTTCTCAACTCGGGTAACACCGCGGTTGTACTGAACGCCGAAACCGGGGCGACCGTGTTCACGCTCAATAAGAATATGGAAGACGCGCACTACTCACCCGACGGTCAGCAGCTCGTGAGGCGGTATCGCCAACCCCGGGGACCTGAATACCTTGTCGAAGCCTATGATGCACACACCGGCAGGGCGATCCCCGATTCGGAAGCAAACGTGCCCCCCATTGTTTTCGTTCCGGATGGACTCCTTTCCCCCGACGCATCGCTCACGGCGGTCATTGACCATCAATCCGACGGGGTAGACCTTTGGAACAATGCCACGGGAACGGTGACCCGGCGCCTGAATCAATCGGCAGGTCGCGTGGAGGAGTTGGCATTTTCCAAGGACGGCCGACAGCTCGCCGTCGGCACCGAAACTGGTGCCCTTCAACTCTGGAGCACCGAGAGTGGCGCCCTGCTCCACACCCTTTCCGGACACCCGTCGGAAGTCACCGGGCTGGCCTTCTCAAACGACGGAACCCGATTGGCTTCAACCGCGTCACAGCAAACACTACGGTTGTGGAATACGGAAAACGGGAATCTCGGTGGAACCCAGTATGGCATGGGGTACAACGTGTGGGAACTTCGGTTTTCTCCCGACGATGCTACGATTCTGCTCTATGACGGCACGTTTCAAATCAGGAACGCCTACACCTTGCAGCTACTTTACGAATACCCAGACGCCGAGGTGCTTCAAGAAATTGTCTTCTTACCCGATGACACCGGTTTTCTCACCACCAACGGTGATACGGTAGAGATTTGGCGCTACGAATAGGGGCCAGCAGTCTCGATAGACGTAACTGCTCCGATAGGGTGTTCGCTTGGAGGGGCTCGTGTCCGGCGACGACGGTGCGCTGCACGTCCGTGCCGACGATCATCGCCACGCGCGAGGTGTCCGAGACGCTGCTATGCCCGGTTAGCTACCCGATGTCGGGCTACCATGCCAATCAGCCCGAGGCCCAGGAGCGCTACGGTTGTTGGCTCAGGAATCGGAGCGTGGTCCGTGACAATCGAAAAATTGGCGATCCATAGCTCATCCGGGCTGGTGTACCGCTGGTCGCCAATCGACAAATGAATGCCGTGGTCCGTAAAGTCATACGTCAAATCGGTAAAATCCGAGCTAATCAGGTTCAAGCCCGTGATGTAGCCACCTGGATGACCTACCCAATCGAGGCCTTCCAGCCAGACTTCCATCCGACCCGTGGGGGTGAGATTGTAGGACCCTTGGTTTTGAACCCCGAAGGATAACGTGTTTGCTCCAAGATCTACGTAGACATCCCCAAAAAGAAGATCACCAAAGAACTCATTGCCGACTCCGACCGTAGCCGCGACCGGCAGGGAACCCAAGCCAGCGTCAAAGTAGTTTGTAGCGTCGGGACCAACATTGAATACGCCCGAAACTTCATCGCCGATCAGCGTTGCGGAAGTCTGCAATGGGATTGCGAACACCCCTAACGCAATTATCGACACAATTACTGATTTCATGGTTCCCATTTTTTCCTCCCATCTTCACGAAAATTGTAGAATGCGGACATGGCCGACGGCCCACTGGTAACCGCAAGAATTGAGCCAACGGCTTAAGCATCGGAAAAAGAGCTTTAATTGAGTTTTCGATCGCAACAATTGGGATATGCTTGCTTCCAAATCAATCGGTGCCGACCATCAATTCAATAATTAGTCGCTACTGATTGATGTTTAACAGCGACTAGGATGTCGATTGGGCACGAAAATTTCCCGCGGAAACGGACGATGGGCATTGGAGCCAACACGCCCTACGGTAATGTACCTGCACACGTCCGGAGCACCTCTATCGCGCTGAGGGACGGGAGGGGAAAACGAGCGGCGCGAGCGGTCCCGTCGTCCGCGATGTCTTCCAGCGGAATCCCCGTCCAGTCGCCATCGACTAAAATCCGTGCATAGGCTTCGGACTCACCCATTTCCGTTCCCCAGGCCGCAGGAGGGGACTGCTCGGCTTTCAGGGTATCAGTAGACACCCGGGTGGCCGCACTCTGCCAGACTGAAGGACCCGTAACACATTCCTGTCCGTCGATACGGAGCGTCTCGGCACCCACGGCGAGATAGCGTGTGGGCCCTGCTGGCGGACGATGGATCAAGGCAAAGCGTCCCTTAAATGCCACGCCCTCCACGGTCGCCACCGTATCGAAATTGTTCAACGCCAGATACACACCCGTCTCTCCCTCAATGCGCAGGGCCACCGCATCAGCACCTCCCGAATTCTGGACAGGCCTAACAGCTCCGATGCGGTGTCCGTCGTGGAGCGGCTCGTGGACGGCGACAAAGGTGCTCTGCACGTCTGTGCCACTCCGAACCGTATCTACATAGCGCACGCGACGACCCTTTTCGTCCACGGTGCGTTGTCCCGGGCCGTTGGAAGCCTCCACGCGGTCGGCCGGGCCGGCCAACCAGAGGCGATAACCGCCCGTCTCATCCTGCCACGTTGCCTGCCAGGTCTCACCGAGGGCCGTGCCCACCCGGACATCGCGTACGCCGTAGATATCTTCCTTGGCCAGGCTCGCCCCCACGTCAGGTAAGGGGGCCTCCTCCGAAATTTCAACACCGTCAAAACGCAGACTTCCGTCGGCGGCGTAACTGGAGGCCAACTCACTGTAGCTGCGGTAACGGTGCTCTGAACCACCACGCACGGTAAACACATCAATCGCGAAGGTCTCGTTCTCCCCCGTCTTCACCATCACCACCCGACGCCGATAGTCACTGCACTGGGGGTAGGCCGTGGACGTCGCCTCGACCACCGAGGCCAGCGGCGAGGACGCCATGAATTCAAAACTGGTCTTACGCCCGTTGAATTCCTGCTCTTTCCCGTCGACGATCACGAGATTGTGACTGGCCGTGGCCTTGATCCACTTGTTCACCGGCATGTCACCCAGATACCCCAGATCGCCCACGACGGTGCGCCCGCCGTCATCGTAAAAGAGCGCCAGGTTATCGTAGTGGCGGTGTCCCCCTGCCGGATTAAAGGCCAGGGTAAGGGTATCCGCTTCCGTGCCCCGACCATGCCGCAGAATCGCCGTCTTCCAGGCGGGATATAGGGTGTCCTCTTGTTCCAGGGGGCGCTTCTCATGGAGTGCTTCTTCGTTCAGATTAAACACCGCATACTCGTCGCCGGTGCTCCGGTGGATGTTGGGTAAGACGCCCGCGAAGTTTTCCGGATACCGACGGGCACCCATCTGCAAGATGTGGACGGATGGTTTGCTGTTAAGGCGGGTATCACTCAGCGGGAGATATTCACCATTGGGAAGTATGGTGTCCAAGATAGACTGGTACATGAGCTTCAGCCGTTCGTCCTGCCCATAGAGATCAACGGTGCCACTGCGGCCGGGGACCCCTTCGGGCCAGACATAGCCATGGAGGGATTCGGGCACGATGAGCAGTTGGGCCAGGTACATGTTGGTGTAGGACGGACTCTCCGTGCTGAATCCATCGTAATTGAAGGAAGCATCGCGCACACATTCGTAGCCACGAATGGCCACGTCCACATATTGGGGAATGCCAAGGACCTTCCCCACAGCGCCAAAGGCGTTGTAGATGCGGGGAGCCTTATTGTTTTCCTCATTCGCCTCACCGGGACCCCCGATATAGGGTTCGGCCCCGAGGGCCGCTTCCAGAATGAGGTCCCGTTCTACCAGGCGTCGCGACCCATCATCCCACACGGGATTACCGGACTCATCCACGGCGTTCCACGTGAAGTCATAGGCCTGCACAAACTGATTCAGTCCACTCACGCCATCCGTGCTGGCGTGGATTCGTCCCGCCCCCCAATAGGTTTGGAGCATGCGTGCCTTTTCCAGGGAATCCTTCGCAAAGGCACTTTCGGAAAGGTGGCGCTTCCAGACCAGGGGCAGACTCCTGTCGTGCCACGCGGCGTAGAGGGGATCGCAGTCCGCATAGGTGCCCCAATAGTCGTGGTAGGGCCATTGGCGGTAGGCCGTGGCATAGCGGGTCAGCACCTCCCGGGTGGCGACGGCATAGCGGGGATCTTCGGTGAAGAGCCAGGCCAACGCGAGCGATTTCGCAGCGGTCCGCATGAAGGCGATCTTCTTTTCACGAATGATGCCACTGAAGCTGACGTGCATGGGATAGCTGACCCAATGCCAGGCAAGCTTGCCACTTCGGTCGCCCGGATTGGCCTGCTCCGCCGGGTTCAAATGGTAGGAGACCGTCTGGCCGAGACGGGGTAGCTGGAGGCTTGCCGTTTCGGGATAGGCGGCATTGGGAAAGACCGTCTTGCAGCGACGACAGCGGAATTCATCGGGTTGCTTATAGGACCAATCCACCAACCGCGCCCCTACGCCCTCCTGACTCTTCACGCCCACACAATGGGGACAGGTGAATCCATAGATGGGGCTGGGCGCTTCCAGGGGAATCATGGCGTCTATCCAACCGGGGTCCTGGGCCACGACGTATTCTGCGAGGTCCACCTGATTGGCAAGCCAGGCCTTCGCCCAATCGTGTTGCGCGATATTCTCCTTTGCCCGGGCAATCGCCTCGGCATCATAGAAGGCCGGGTGCGCAATAGACGGTCCCGAGAGCAGGGTATCTTTTCGCGCTTCCATCTCGGCGCGAAAGGATTTTTCCGCTTCGGAAACGCCCTGTTCCTGCCACGGTAAGAAACCCGCGCCCCGAACCACCGCGTGGATGTATTCGTCGCGCCGCGTTTCCTGCGCCAACAGGTCTGCGCTCAACAACACACAAAGGGACATCAAAATAACTTGGGATAAAATGGTTTTCATAGGCCTATTCCATTGTGGGGTCAATCGGTTGTAGACTAGCATACGTATTTCATGAATGCGAACGTCCGAAGCTAAGAGCAAGCGATGCCGCATCGCAACGCAAGCAAGTAACATTTTCACCACGTAGGGCTTGGCACCTTGGTGAGCGACAACCCAAAAAGTTGAACCACGAATGGACACCAACTAACACGAATCAGGAAAGCGGCGACGCAATTGGGCAATGACCAACCTTTTTTCGTTGGACAACACGGTCTCGCTATCGCGGCTTCCCCTTCCGTGTTGTTCTGTACTTTCTGTGGTCGCCTGATTGGTCGGGGCCAATCGTATTCGTGTAAATTGGTGTCCATTCGTGGTCCAACTTATATCCGTCGGGACCAACGGCTACTCCAGGCCTTTCGCGGTGCAACTCGTTTCAATACTCAGGAGAATTTATCGTCATGTCTATAGCTGACCGCTATGCGCGCCTCACGACCATCGCGCTGTTGATGCTCGGAGCCCCAACCCTTACCCACGCCCAGAGCGATGCCGTGGGCAGCCCGAAAAACACGGTGGTGTTTGAGCGCATCTTCAACCTGCCCCGCATCATCCCGGCGGAACGCATCGCCGAAGTAGCGGCTCTCCCCGCCGGTGAATCCCTCACCGTCGATCGGGATGGGGATGGGAAGGTCGATGAAATCTGGTACATGGCCACGGACTATCGCCACAACAAGGAAAAAATCCTCGTCTGCGCCGTGGATGAAGACGGCGACTACGCGGCAACCGGACGTCCCGACCGGGACAGCGACCTCTATTTCTGGGATTGGGACGCCGATGGCTATATTGATGTGGTCTCCGACTATCAGGATGATGACGGCGACAACGACGTGGACCAGATGGGTCTCTTCTACAACAAGAACTGGAAAGACGGCAAAGACGACATGACCGTCTGGTGGGCGGTGGATATTGGCGACGACAACCTCCTCTGGTACGACGTGAACGGCACCTACTACCAGCCCCTCTGCCAGTGGCGCACCCACTTCAGCGGCGACGAACTCTTCTACCAGTTCCGTCTGACGGAAGAAAGCGAACACTGGGTCAACGTATGGGAAGACCCCTTCGCTTTCTACGATCCCGATGGCGACCAGGCCAGCGAAGTCGTGGTACGCATCAGTGCCATCGGCGAGGCCGTGAAAAACCTCCGCTACAGCATCGATGCCGATGACGATGCCTATGGCAAAGACACCCACAACTACGACTTCTCGGTTACTGCCCTCCCCCCCGAAGAGGGACTCTCCTCCGCCGCCTGGCACTCGGAAGCCCTCGACATTCGCGGAGTCATGACACTCCCCGTCGTGCCGTGGGATAAGTGCATGGAGTTTGGTCAGCAGGCCAAGTGGGGCAAGGCCATGCTCACCTGGGATGAAATTAACAGCAACACGGATGAAACGCCGGAGGACGATCCCCATGAGCGGTGGGAAGGCATCCTCAATGCCAAGTCCAAGCACGGCGATTTCGAACAAGTCGGTGGCCCGCCCTCGTCGCCCTTCAATAAGCGCGTGGAAGTTACGGCCGACCCCGTCTCTCCCCTGGCGCTCTACTTCGACGAAGTCGACCAGCGCCTCCACCTCCTGGGTGCCGACTATGGCTACATGGACGTAGACTTCAACCACGATGGCGTGTTGGACGCGGCCTATACCTGGAAAGACAGCGACAACGACGGCAAGCTCGACGTCCGTGAAGCCGACGTGGACGGCGATGGCACGGTGGATTTTACCCAGCAACTCGCGCCGGGTGACGAGACTTATGCCCTGACCTTTGAGGCTTTGCCTTCCGTCTATAAGCCCGCAATAGCGCGCTCGCTGGAAGCCAACCAGGCCTTTATCGATGGGGCGCTTTCAACGCTGGGCGAGACCCCGGAAGACGTTCAGGCGGTCATCGACTATTACCGTGGACCGCTGCTCGACCGGCATCCCGAAACGGGCATCGGACAACGCATACAAAATACTCCCGCCGGTGCACGCTTCTACACGGCCCTTGTACGGGACCGGCTATTTGTCGCCTTGAAATCGGCCTTGGGAAACCAGCAACACTGGGGTGATATCGAAGCCCTCTACTTGGAGGGCCACATCGGCAAGGCCGCCGAGAAAGTGAGCCAGAATTCCGATGCTCCGGTGGATAGCGGCAAGTCTTCGCCCCTTACGCTCAATGGCCAGACCTACACGAAACGCATTCCCCTGACCCTTTCTCTCGACAAGACTTCCGAAGCTGTGCTGCAAGATCATGTGGTCTCCATTCCCGTAGCCGACCTGGTGGCCCAGGCTGCGGACTTCAACCCAGACAACTGTGTGGTCGTAAGCGGTGACTATTGGCTGACCTGGCGCGAAATACCCCATCAGGTGGACAACAATCGACTACTCGCCGGGTTAAAAATAAGGTCTCGCATTGGTCGAAGCGAAGTCGAACTGGGAAGTGATTATGTTCGAAAGGCTGAACAAAAAGAGACCATCAATACAGCCCTCGCTTCCGGCAAGCTTCATCCTGACGCCAAAACTTTTTGGTCCGGCGTTCGGGAGTTGTCGTTCCTTGCAGATCTTCCAACGGGAGAAACAAGGACCTACTATATCTATTACGTGGACGGCGGTAAGAATGACGCCCAGCACCCCAAGCTCACCAATGCCGTCCTCGACAATCCGGCCTACGTAGCGTGGGAGTCCGACGCGGGTGCCTTCCGCTTCTACACGGGCCAATTCGACTTCTTCGGCAAGCAGATCCAACTGCTTCCCCCCGAAGAACGACTGATCTACCCCCTCATCGACGTGAACTACCACACCGAGCAGGATTGGGGCATTGACGCCCTCCATGTCGGAAAGACCAGTGGGCTTGGTGGCTTAACCATTTACCACGACGGCAAGGCCTACCCCGTGCAGAGTCCGGCCGGTGAAGGACATGTGACCTTTGAGCACAAGGTGCTGGGTTCCGGCCCGGTGCGCGCGGGTGTTGAAATCATTGCGAGTAATGTTTTCCCCGACATGCCCGAGAAGAAGGTCATCCTCCGCTGCCTGATTTACGCGGGCCGTTCCGAGACCGAGGTCAACGTGGTGCTCCCCGAAGGACTCGAAGGTGCGACCGTCGGCATTGGTCTCATGGACCTCGCTGAAGGCGTCAACCTCGCCACCCCCGGCACCCTCGGGGTCTGGGGACGTCAGGGCGATGACATTGGCGACATTGGCCTCGCCGTCACCACGGCCCATGAGCAAATCGAGGTGAAGGCCTACCCCGAAGAACGTCACCTCATCGCCGCACCCGACGGCCAGCACTTCCGCTATTGGATTCGCGGCGGCTGGCGTCGCGGCATGCAGTATCCCACCTCCTACGGCGTGCAGAATTGGGAGCGCGAAGTGGGCATCTGGTCCGACGGATTGCGGGCAGCTGCGAAGATTGAAATAGCGTCCGGGGAAGACCTGAAAAAGTAAGTCAATCCACTTGCCGTGGCACCCTGACTCCCACAAGGTCAGGGTGCCACGGTTGTTTCAGGGCCGTTGGGTGACTTCGGGAAGCCACGATGACCCGAGAAGAATTTGATGCCATGGGTTGGAGCACACCCACAAAGGCGGCCGCCGAGCTCCCATCTTTGAGGGTGGCACCCCAACGTCATCCCAGAAGCCACGGGCTGGCCCTCCCACCCCGACGTCACCAAAACGAAACCACGGGTGCCACCCTCAAGCGTTGTGGCGGAGCCACAGAAGCTTGTGGGTGACTTCGGGAAGCCACGAACACCCGAGAATATTTCGATGCCATGGGTTGGATCACACCCACAAAGGCGGTCGCGGAGCTCCCATCTTTGAGGGTGGCACCCCAACATCCCCCAAGACGCCACGGGCTGGCCCTCCCACCCCGACGTCACCAAAACAAAACCACGGGTGCCACCTGAGCACAACACACCCCAACCCGTGCCACCGCGATCGTGTAACACACGTTCGGGTGCCTTGAGCCAAGACGGCTCGCCCGAATAAGCATCGTTCTACCGTGGCTTTGTTCACCACCCGTTACGTTTCCCCTGAGTAACGACGTTCAGACAAAAGCCCACCGCCCCATCGCCCGCAAGCAAAACATTCACCCCGCCCCAAGGCACCCGAACCCGTTTCGGCGCGACGACGTCGCTTGAAAGCGGGATCGGGTGGCACCACCGCATTCATTTTGTTCAGGAAACCTCCCAAACCGAAACCCGCGCCCCCGGAGGGTCGAATAAGCGCCGCAGGCGTTTGCCGCCGTCCACATCAACCACCTCCGGCTTGTGAAAACTCGCGGCGTCGTGTAGATTCTCTGGGTAGACACAACTAAGCCCAGAGAGGACCCACCATGCGACATCTTATGGTTGCCCTATACACGTTAAGTCTGACCCTTACCGCCTTGGCCCAAGACATCCCCACCCCCACCATGGCCCCCGATGCCTGGGTCGACCTGGGCACCTCCACCGTCTCCCCCGAGCGGGGTGTGGCGGGTGAATATGGCACGTGGACCGTTTCCTACACAGTGGGCGAAGGCGGCGTCGCCACGGGCGGTGGGATTCGCGTCCAGCTTCCCGATGAGTGGCATGCCGGGCCTCGCAACTCGGCGATACGCCTCCAGACCAAAGACCCGAAGCGCGACAATTACATCACCGCCAAACTCTCCCAGGGCGAAGCGACCCTACGCTGCATCGTGGAAGACGAGCGGGACAACGAGCTCATCAAGCATGCGAAAAAAAGCCTGGACGGCCGAAATGAACGCTATGTCTTTGTGGTGCGCGTCATCGTCGCGGAAGGCAGCCTCCAGGCGGGCGATACCATCCAAGTCGTCTACGGCGACACGTCGGGGGGCAGTAAAGGCTATTGGGCCTCGGCCGTGTCCGCCTACGCCTTGCCCATCCTCATCGCCCTGGACCACGATGGCGACAGCCGCTTCGAGATGGAAAGCTACACGCCCATGATTGAGGCCGTCGCGGGAAAACCCGTCTATGCCCAACTTCACGCGCCCTCCAACGCGGTACTCGGTCAGCCCATAAAATGCCGCATTGCCATCCTCGACAAAGAGTTTAACCCGGCGGCGGGCCCAGCCAATTTCACCCTGCGCTACCCCGAAGGCGTAACGGGTCCCGAAAGCACCACCATCTACCGCGATCACGCGTGGTCTGAATTTGAAGTCACACCCAACGCAACGGGCGTCGTGCGTATCGCAGCGACGTGGGAGAATGCCGAACGGGAATTGCTGGGCAACCCCACGATTGTGGCGGAAAGCCCTCCCGAGCGGGCGGTCTATTGGGGCGACCTTCACTCCCACACGAGTTACAGTTGGGACGGTGTAGGCAGGGACGCCTTTGGCTACGCGCGCTTCGTCGCGGGCCTCGACTTCTACGCCATGACCGACCACGCCATCGAACCCGACGCCAATTGGACCAAGGGCCTCTCCAAGAAATATTGGGAGGAGTACAACAACCTCACCCACGTCTACAACCTACCCGGAGAATTCGTCACCCTCCACGCCTATGAATGCAGCTTTGGCACGCCCTTCGGCCACCACAATGTGTATTTCCGGGGCGAACCCGGACCGCTGCTCTACCCCCAGACCGTGGAGCTACCCAATCTCTGGGCCGCGTTGCAGGCCGGGGACGCCCTCACCATCCCCCACCACACGGGCAAGTTTCCCCAGAAGGTGGACTTCACCATCCACGACCCGGAGTTCCGCCGCAACTTTGAAATGTATTCGGGCCATGGCCTGAGCGAATCCTACGACCCCACCCATCCCCTGGCCTTCGAGTTCAGCAAGTTCACGTCTGACGCCAAGAGCGCCGAGGGCAAAGGAAACCTGCAGGACGCGTGGCAGATGGGGCTCCAGGTCTCCGCCATTGCCGCATCCGACGACCATCGGGCCCAGCCGGGCAACGCCATGTATGGGCTGGCCGCTATTCGTGCTACCGAGCTCACGCGGGATGCCATCTTCCAGGGGCTCTACGACCGCCACACCTACGCCACCACCGGTGCGAAGATCATCCTCGACTTCACGGTGAACGACACCCCCATGGGACAGACGGCCGCCCACGAGTCCACCGCCCGCATTGCCCTCCGCGCCCACGGTACGGACACCATCGATTTTGTGGAGCTCTTGCGCCTTCAGCCCGGTGCGGAGGCCTTCACCGTGGTGCATCGCTGGGAACCCAAGGCCCTCGATTTTGAAGCCACCTGGGAAGACGCCGAGAGCCAGCCCGGCACGATTTACTACTTCCGCGTGCGCCAACACAAACTGATTCACAAGCGGGTGGCCATGGCCTGGTCCTCCCCCGTGTGGATTACGAAATAAGCCCGGAGGACGCAGGAGCCCGCCCCGACGTTCGTTGAGCGAGCAGCCGTCGGGACGGGCGGTGTGCAACAAGGCGTGCACCAGCAGGGTGTGCACTGCCCTCGTTCCGGGGACCCGGCGCAGTGGCCTTACAAACCACGCCCGGTCATCCGGAAGTACCTGGATAATTCGTTCAGGGCACGAAGGCCCAATAAATCAGAAGTAGCGCGACTCCGCCTATTCCAGCGGTTATCAAGCCCGTCTTGCGGCGCTTCTTGATGAATAGCATGAGCAGCAGGCCACTGGCCGAGGCCAACGCCAGCACGATCGCGGAAACATCAATCAGCAACGACCACCCGGCACCGGAGTCACGCCCCTTGTGGAGGTCGTTCATCACCGCAACAAAGCCCGCATACGACTCCGTCAGGGTATAGTCGCCCGTTTCCCGGTCCACAAAGACGTCGGCACTGTATCCTGGTCCTTTGAAGGTGACCACGCATTCAAATTCATCCACGACAAACTCCGTTATGGCGCCGCGAATACCGTAGGCGGCCCGGAGATACTCCACCACCTCCAGCCGCGCGACGTGCCCTTCCCCATCCTCTCCGGGAGCAACCCACGCGACTTCCAACGTGCCGTCCTCATGGCGAAGGGACTGGGCCCCTTCGAAAAACCAGTCGGGGTGGTTCAAGGTGACGCCGGTCACACTGAAAAACAGGACCGAGATCAGGCCAAACATGGACACATAGGTGTGCAACCAGCGGGTCCACGCCGCAATCCGCACCCGCAGGGGCTTTTTCTTCTTGGGCGTTACTGTAGAGGCCACCGCCCCGACACCATTCTTATTCTCCGTGGACGGCGTGGTAGTTGAGTCGCACGTGGCTGATTTCAACGTTCCCCTCCAGCGCCACCTCAAAAGGTGTCGTCCCGAGTGTGAGTTCTTTCGTTATCATCTGGTGGGTCCCGTGCTCGCGGGCCGCTTCAACATGGAGGGTGTAAGTTCCTGCGGGCTGCGGAACGCCCTGGTCATCCTTCCCATCCCAAACCACCGAGTAGCTTCCAGGTGGTCGGGTGGAACGCGATATGGTCTTGACGATATCGCGATCGTCGACGAAGGAACGGATCTGGTCGTCGCGATACCATTGGCGGAGACTGGGCAACCAGCGCAGACCATCTTTCTGTTGCCAGAGCAGCAGGGTGCGAATGGGAAACCCCTCATCGTCACACACCCATACCCCCACATAGGGACGGCGGTAGCGCCCGTCGGTTTCCGGGTTAGCCACTTCGAAATCTACCGACAAGGCGAACCGACCGTCCCATGAGGTGGAGTCTGTTGGGGGGGCTGCCGTGGGCAGGGCGGCCGCCATCTGAATACGTGAGGGACGCGGCCCCGACCACCGGGCACTGGTCCTTACCGCGCCGTCGTGTTCCACGAGGAGGCAGGCTGCACCGTCAATTTCCTCTACCAGGGCGATGCCTTGCGCAACCGGGAGCACGTTCAACGCCGTGGCCAGGGCGTCCGCATCTTGTGCGCGGGGTGCCGTGACCGTCGCACTGGCCACATGGTCCACCGGC
>JAUIMA010000629.1 GCA_030432675.1 Candidatus Hydrogenedentota bacterium
GTCAAAGCGCGCACCAAATTTGGCATCCACGCCCGCCGCCATCGTTTCCATCGCATCCGCCAGGCCTATGGGTTGTTCCAGGATGTTTCCGTTCCAGTCCCACTTGGGTGCGCCAGGCCCTTCGTAGTCGGTTGAGGTGCGGTACTGGAGCAAGAAGGTCTCCCGCGTATTGGCCAGGGAAGATATCCACCAGAGGTAGAGTCTCCCCTCCGGATCGATAAATAATACGGGGTTCTGATCGGGCAGCCCGGGGTTATCGGCCAGCAAGAAGGGTCGGCTCCACTGGGCGGCGCCCTTCTCTTTTCGGGCCCCGAGGAGGATCAGGGTGTCATCGGTTTTCTCTCCCCGTCCGTGAAACCACGCTACGAGCAGATTGCCCTCCGGCGTCTCCACCAAAGTTGCGCTGTGATTGTGGACCTTCTCCGGTGGGAACACATGGTCCTCGTGAAACTGCGGTGCCGACGTCAATGCCACCGCACAAAAAGTGGCTGCCAGTAATAAATTCATAGCGGGTTTCGGTCTCCTTGGGTTGCCGTGCGGCCCTATTGTTGTACGTGCAAGACTTCCCGACCACGCCCCTGGGCAATCAGCGAGGTGTAGGTCTCCAGATCTTTTTGAACCTGGGCATCCCTCAGATCGAGCGTCACACCCCGCTCCGCCGCCATATAGGCCGCCTGACAAAGACGGGTGATCTCCAGACCGTATTCGAAATTCAAAAACGCGTCATGCCCGGCGGAAAAACACCGAATCGCATCTTCAATTTCGTCCACATAGCCATAGAGGTCAGCTTCATTGGGCTCTACGGTCAATAGCCCGCGGGTGGCCGTCGATTTCTCAAGCGCGGTTTCGGCGTCGGCTACCGCGTCGGCCGCCTCATCTCCTACGAATACCTGCAGGGGCGTCTGGAGCGTATTCAGCTCGAAGGCGTAGCCCGGCCCCATACCATCCATGAAAAGGCGCATGCCCTGCTTGTCATACATCCAGGAATTAGTAAACTGCGCCTTGGATTGCTGACCGGTCTCGGGGTTTTCGAAGGTAACGATACCCGTGGCGAAATCTTCCGCCGGGGACTTGGCGTAATCGACGCCCATCCGGTCCATCAGATTCTTACGTCCCTCCCTGGTGCCCCATTTCAACAGACTCGTATCGGCGCTTACCGAGATGGGCTTCAGGAAATCAACGGGTTTTCCGTAGGGCGTAAGCACATACCAGCCCACGGCGATGCTGTGGCACCCCATATCACTCAACACGCCGCCCCCCTGGCGCACCGGGTCCCAGAACCAGGGCTCATGGGGTCCGCAATGCTCCTCGGAGCTACGCGCCAGGGAGAGAGGCCCCATGCTTTCCTGCTGGGGTTTCAACTGGGCCAGGGCGGCACGAATGCCCTTCATATGTATCTGATTTTCAAAGTACGCCGTGGGGACGCCCGCTTCTTTTGCGAGGTCTACCAGGGTCTGGGCCTCGGCCACGGTGCGCCCCAGGGGCTTTTCAATGATAATGCCCTTTAATGCCGCACCGGCTTTCACGGCATCGACCACGGCACCCATCGTGTCTACCCGCGTATAGTTGGGGCTGAAGATACAGACGGCGTCTACGTTGTTACAGAGTTCGGCGATGCTGTCATAGACCGTGCACTCCCCCACACCCAATTCGGCGGCGAGCGCCGCGAGTTTCGGGCCGCTGTTGGGCGAGTAGACGCCCGCGAGTTCGACGCCCCGTACCAACTGCATGGCCTTGGCATGAAATCGGGAGATGAATCCCGCACCGATGATGCCCAGTTTAAAATTGCTCATTGTTTGTTCCTTCCGCTGCAAACCGGTTGGTCCGCGTCATTTTCACGAAGGGCCATTATAGGTAAGGGGCCGCGAGCGTCACAAGCACTGCGGACGAAAGGACTCAAGGGACGTAATCGACCTAAAGGACGCCTTGAATCTGGACAACATTGTCGCGACGCGGATTACGCGATTATGGTCTTCATTGCGAAGACGCCCTGTGCTAGGATAGCTATTCCCAACATTGGAGACTCCCATGAAGCAACGTAGAATCGCCTGGATACTCTTGTCGATTTGGCTCGTCACCTATTGCTGGTCCTTTGGCTCACTATTTCTCACAGAAGCAACCGGCGATGGATTTACCCGGGGGCTTAATCGGGTCACATCTTTCTTCGGCTGGCAGATCCTCGCGGGCTCCCTGGCCCTCGTAATCTGGTGGTTGGGTCGGCACTTTGAGCGCAAGACCCTGGCGCGCTGGATATGTCGCCTTCCGGTCACCTTGGCAGGCCTGCTCTTCCTGGCGTGTGTGGGCCTCATCGTTGCCGCTAATTTTAGAAAACCCGCCCCGCAAACGGCCCCCACACCTTCCCCCAAGCCCGTGACCGCACCCGCGATGGAACTCCCGGATGAAACCGCTAATCCTGCGACCGATGAGTAGTCCCGTCCCCCCGACCGGTCCCTCGAAACCTCCTATCGATACCGCCAAATTTTCATAATTTCTTCGTACTTGATTGCAATTCCAGTTCCTTGTTACTGTTCAGACCTTAAAATTCCATAAAACTTGGAGAGAGCAATGGAAGCAGAAGCAGCAGTTTCGTCCATACGTGTATTGGACATATTCGTCATTCTGGCCTATTTTGGGGCTATAACCGCCGCCGGCATCTATTTTGCCATGAAGAAGAACAAGAGCACGGAGGATTATTTCCTCGGTGGTCGGAACTTCCCCGCTTGGGCTATCGGCCTGTCGATGGTGGGCACCTCAATCAGTTCCGTATCCTTCCTCGCCTACCCGGCGGACGCCTATAAGACCGCATATTTGCGGCTCTTGCTTACCTTTACATTACCTGTGGGTGTATTGGTGGCGTCCATCTTCTTCCTTCCGTTCTTCCGGCGTGGGCAGATCACCTCGGCCTATGAGTACCTGGAAGGGCGTTTTGGGCCCGGTACGCGGCTCTACGCCGCAATCGCCTTCCTGATCACGCAGGTAGTGCGGCTTGGCATGATTCTCTATCTCCTGTCAGTGCTGGTGGCCCAGCTCACCGGCCTGGACACCTACACCTGCATCGTTATCGGCGGGATCTTCGTGGCGGTATACACCGTGCTCGGCGGCATCGAAGCCGTGGTATGGACCGACGTGGCCCAAACGATTGTCTTGCTCTTTGGCGGGTTTATCTGCCTTTACTTTATTGTGAGCAAGCTGGATGGCGGTTTTGGCGAAATACTCGAAGTTGCCCGAGCGAACAACAAATTCAGCTTTTCGGAGGTGGAAATTGGCGCGGAAGGGGCGATCACCGTGCTACCCATGTCGTGGGACGTTGATTTCTTCCGAAAAACGGGTACCATGATGTTGCTCGTGGGCTTGACCAACTGGCTCTTCGAA
>JAUIMA010000630.1 GCA_030432675.1 Candidatus Hydrogenedentota bacterium
CACGGCCAGGAACGCGTCCTGCGATCGGCCGGATTAATAGAGCGAAGTAACTGTCTATTGAGTAAGACTTTACGTAAAAATGGGACCCTGAGGCGCGTCAATCACCACATTTTGCGGTGTCTTCGCCCGAATCGCGGCGCGCCTTTCCGCGTGGCGGCAGGCCGTGGGCGGGTAAGCTACGACTACGAAACGACTTGCCAATGCTGGGAGAAGACCGTATAATGAAGTAATATCATCTTTTCATAGCTTTCTTGCGCCCTTGACTCATTCTCAGCAATCCTGGAAGGAGGGTTTCCCCCGTGACGATGACAAAGCGCGAACTGGTAATTCGGGTCGCCAACAAACTCGGGATGACACAAAGTGATGTGTCAAAAATTATCGAGGGGACCTTTGACACCATCTCGCATTCACTCGCCAGCGGACAACGCTGGGAATTGCGCGATTTCGGGGTCTTCGAAGTGAAGACCCGCGCGTCCCGCATTGGGCGCAATCCCCGAACGGGCGATCAAGTGCCCGTCCCCGAACGTCGCGTCGTTACCTTTCGACCCGGTAAACGGATGAAAGAACTCGTCGCCGAGGGCGAAGGTATTCCACTGGATGAGGCCATGGACTCCGATGGGGGTTACGAGCCCCCGTCTGAAAACCCCGAAACCTACTCGCCCCCACCCGCCAGACCCGATAGTTTTTAAGGAATACCATGTCCCTCGTCCTTGCCGCCGATACAAGTACGGCGACCAACAGCGTTGCCCTGTGCCGCGATTCGGAGATACTCGCCGAAACGGTGCTCGCAGGTGGGCGCCTTCACTCCGAGCGCCTCATTCCAACCATCGACTGGTTGCTGTCCGAAGCCCATGTGACTCTTTCCGAGATAGATTTGTTGGCCGTCTCGATTGGCCCCGGCTCCTTCACGGGGCTACGTATCGGAGCGGCCACCTGGAAGGGGCTCGCCCTGGCAAACGGGTTGCCCCTGATTGGCGTGCCCACCTTAGATGCCCTGACCCGTCTCAGCGCCTTTCCGCCTCCCGGCTACCTCGCCGCCGTGCTGGATGCACGCATGAAGGAAGTCTTCGCCGCCGTGTATCGCTATGAAAGCGGCGTTCGACAAGAGGTCATCGCGCCCTGCGCCTGTTCGCCCGAAGACCTGATCGCCCGCATAGAGCAACTGCCCGATTTCGCGCCCCAATCATTGGGCCTCGTGGGGGATGGGGCCACCCTCTATCGCGAGCGCTTTCAGTCCCACTGGCCCACCGTTCTCCTGGCGGAACCAACCCTGGGCATTCCCCGTGCCAGCGCTGTGGCCCAGGAAGCCCTCGCCTTGCATGCAACGGGCGTCACGACCGATGGGGGGGATGTGAATCCCGTCTACCTCCGAAAGTCACAGGCGGAAGTGAACCGGGAAAAAAAGCAGGCAAGTTCCGCAACCTGAGGGGGATTGGCACGCCATGTCTGAGCCCGAAGGAAAGATGTCGGAAAAAGACGGACTGACCTATGTGCCCCTCGCCAAAGCGCACGTGCCCGTGCTCTTGCCCATTGAACACGAAGCCTATCCCGATCCCTGGACCCAGGGCATGTTTCTCCAGGAGATCCGAAATGGGGCCTCTCACTTCTTTCTGGCTTTCGAAGGCGAGGCGTTGGTGGCGTATGGAGGGTTCTGGTTGCTCATTGATGAGATCCATATCACCAAACTGACGGTGGCACCCCGTCATCGTCGCCGGGGCTTAGGCGCGGCCCTCATGGGCTATCTGGAGGCACACGGCCAGCAGGTTGGCGGCACGACCGTGCGACTGGAAGTTCGTGAAAGCAATACCGCCGCCCGCACGCTCTATGCCCGGGGCGGATTCCAGGAAATCGGCATTCGAAATAAGTATTATGCGGCGACCGGCGAGAACGCTGTGGTGATGGTCAAGCACCTACTACCACACGACCCGGGACACGCCCATCGGTGAAATTGCGGTTTTGCGTCTATGCGCCTATAATGGCTGCCGTTCGTGACCTCGGGGGATGTGCCCCGGGAGGGGTCGCCCCTGTACCACTGGGATCACCATAGTGCCGCCGAAGGATGACGAGAAATACCGTGCTGTATCGATGGGGGGGCTCGGTACCGGAATCCTCTCTTTCTGCGAGGATGGCCGCTTCCGCGCTCTTCGACTAAATAACAATCGAAGCAGTTCAGAGGCCCTGCCCCTTTCGCCCCATTCCTTTCTGGCCGTTCGCGTGGCCCATGGGGACCAGGTCTACCTTCATCGCCTGCAGACACCCCATCCGGGCCAGGAGGAGCAGCATCTTTTGCCCCCCTCTGGTCTCGCCTTTCGCGGTGATTTTCCCCAAGCCGACTGTCGGGTCATTGACGATGCCTGTCCGGTGGATATTACCTTCGGAATCTACGCGCCCTTTGTGCCCTACGACTACGAGGCGTCGGCCTTACCGCTTGTTTTCATCGCCTTTCAGGTGACCAATACATCCGACGTGCCCCAGGATGTCTCCGCCGTAATGAACTGGGAAAACATGTGTGGCCAGACGAATGGCCATGCGCCCCTTGCACTTCCGCCCATCGAGCGTCATGTGGTGGTCACCGATGATGACTGGGAAAACGCAAAGCACAATCAGGAAGGGGACAACGAACGGCGACTCCATACGGGCACCGGGAAAATGGCAAAGGGACGTGATAAGACTTATTTTGAAGGTGATATCGCGCCCAACGCCTTGCTCTTCAATACCCTGCACGAGCTCGAAGGCAATGCGGACGGACAATATGGACTGGTGACCCGCTGGAGCGACCGTGCCGTCATCACCCATCGCGTATGGGATCCCGAAGACCCGGCATCTGCGCAGGCATTCTGGGAAGACTTCGGCAATCGGGGAGCTCTTGAAAACGAGCCGGGCGGCGGCGGCCATTCTCGTTGCGGGGCCCTGTGCAATCGTGCCACCCTCGCACCCGGCGAAAAACGCACCGTGGAATTTGTGATCAGCTGGTACGCGCCGCGCTACGTGGTGGGAGGGCTCGACCAGGGGAACTACTACGCCAATGCCAGTCCCAATGCCTTGGCCATCGCTAAGAAGGGATTGGTTAACGGCACCTACTATCACGCCTCTGTTTCCGCCTGGCGCCATCGCCTGGGCACGACGGGCTACCCCTGGGAGTTGGTACGCCCGATTATGGATTCGTGTGAAGTGCTCTGCGGCCACGCGCTCCATACACGAAGTGGTGCCTTTGGCCTTTTTCAGGGCAGTGCGGACCCGCGGGTGAACTATCTGCGTGATCGCTGGCACAGTTCCCTGCCGCTCTTGCTCTTCTATCCCCGCCTGGAGATGGAGACCCTGGAACGTATCGGACGTCT